>CACWQE010000007.1 GCA_902762905.1 uncultured Lachnospiraceae bacterium
CAAAGGAATGTCCGAAATCAGGGATATCGCTTTTGTGTAGGTGTCTAAAAAATAGGCACTACACTAATTCAAAATGTCCTTGACAAGGGGTACAGTTTAAGCAACATAATGTCATATCTTCCCATGCCACCCTCTCCATTAGAACGAATCACATATTCCTCACGTAATTCCACCAATAACCCTAAAACAAATCCATGATAAAAACGTTCCGGCTCTGTATATTCCGATTCTCTCTTACCGGTATCAAAGCTGCTAAAGATTCTTTATTGCATCCTGTGCTGTCACATCATCCATATTATATGTTACTGCCTGAAATTGTTGTTGTTCTGCCGCTGTTAATTGATCAGAATTCCCTAAAAAAGCATAACGTGAATATTGTGCAACAATAATATTCTTAAGCTTTGCAACCGCATCCCCATAGGTCGCCTGCTTTACATCTGCGAAGCTAATAAATAGCACCGGATATGTTCCCTGTATCTTGCGGTACGACTCTCTCTCCCAGACTTTCAATCCCTCAAACAAATCTCCCCGCTCCTTATACTGATTGGAAAAAAAGTAATTCATCATACTAAGATTCAACGTCTTACCAAAACGTCTTGGTCTGGTGATCAAAGTAATCGCATCCCCACTCTCCCACCACTGTTCAATCAGTTCTGTCTTATCTATGAAAAAATATTGATTCTCTCTTATCTCAGCAAAATCCTGTCGTCCGATACTAATTGTCCGTGCCAGATCATTAACCTCCCTCCGGAAATACATTCAATCTAAGTTGACAAATACACCATTAGTTGATATATTCTTACCCATCATAACACAAAAATGCCATGAAGGAAATCCTTCATGGCATTCTTTTTGTTCTTAATATATATCTCTTATTTCTTGATCTTAACTGATTTCTTCTGTCCCTTATTGCTTAATATAGACTTATATGCCTTATATTTCTTCTTAGGAACTTTAATCTTTGCTTTCTTATGAATTCCATAGAATGCATTGCTTCCAACTGATTTAAGAACCGTAGACTTAACCGTGATCAGTTTAAGGCTCTTACATCCATAGAATGCATTCGAACCAATTGATTCGACTCCCTTAGGAATTACTACCTTTTTCAGCTTCTTACAGTTCTGGAATGCGTTACTCTCAATCGCAACAACATTTGCTCCAATCACAACTGCTTTTGCCTTTGCACAATCTGCAAACGCACTCGCTGCAATACCAGTAACTTTATATGGTACACCCTCCACATTCACTGTACTTGGAATTACAATCTTTGCAACCTTTGCATTCGTTACCTTCTGAATGGTAACTTCACCCTGCTCTCCATTTGTCGCAACCTTAGTTACTCTTACTGTTGCATTGGATGCAGCATCTACAACTGTTTGTCCATTTCGAACCGTCGATGCCGTATTCGCTCCATTTGCATTTGGCTGTGTTGCTGTATTACCAGACGTATTGTTTCCTGCTGTATTATTACCAGGAGTTGGTGTCGGGGTTGGTGTCGGGGTTGGGGTTGGGGTTACACTAGGATCACCTGCAATCGTGACATCTACAAAACTTGTAGCCTGTCTACTTCCGGTTGAATTCTTTGCTGTTGCAGTAATACGTACCCTCTTATCTCTTGCATCTGCTTTCTGAATCGTTACCTGCCCCGTTGCATCTACTGTCACATATTCCGGTGCATTTGTAGTATATTCAATTGGAATATTTGATGCAACTGCATATTGATCCATATTCGTTGCGTCTACCGTTGTATTAAATGTGTTGGTATAGCTTGTAAATACATTAAAAGTATCACCAGCTTTTACACTCGTTGCATATTCTGCTGGAAGTGTTAATACAATAGAACTAATATCTGAATTCACTGTCACCTTATATGTTGTAGCCCAAGATTCATGTCCTTTTGGATATACGGTAACATCTGCTGTTCCTAAACCATTAGCTACCAAGTAGAAGTACATATTACCAACATTTGATGAAATCTTATTATTATTTGTCTTTGTTGCAGACACTTCATAACCAGTCTCTACATTATAATTATCAACGACTGCATTTCTTGTGTTCGCAGGAAATACAACATTCGGATCACTTGTCTTAACTACAATATCATAAGAATCCAAAATCTTAAGAGATTCTTCATCCCCTTCCATCTGATAGAACAATTGTGGATTACCATTTTTGTTGCCTACCAGACTCTGTATATTCTCATTAGCAGTAAACGGTTGTTCATAAGTATAAACTCCATCTGCACCCTTACGATTTCGATATACTCCCACATTATACTTTAACGAATCTGTAATCTCTACATTATAGGTAGTTGTGAATGGACTTACGATATTCTTTCCATTCTCCAATTGGAACTGCATCTGTGAAGTGATGTCAAACTGAAATGTTCCAGTTTTCAACGTATCTACGCGAATTACATCCACCGCATAACCATTATATTTACATTCCTTATAATCCTCATCCCCCTTCTTAGGTGGAGTAGAATCATAATATGTCTGGTCAGTAATACGATAATTGTTACCCATTTCAGCTGTTTCCCAATAATATCCGCTCTGCAGTTTTGCATGGACCTTCATATATTCCTTCGATGACTCAGAATGAGTATCATCTTTGATCGTTGCACTTATGAAATTGGACTTGTTTTCTGAAAAAATATAATATGGGAATGCCCAATTCTCCTGGCCAAATGGTAATACTGTCTTTTCCGGTGGAGTCACAATAACTGCCACCTTATATCCATTCTCTGATGCTGTAGAAAATTGTTTATTATTTTCTTTTATTGTTTTGTTGAATACATTCTCACTTACCAATGTTGTAGTTGCAAATGTAAAATTTCTTAGCTTACTACATCCTGCTATTGCATTTTCCTCGACAGTCTGTACTTCATCCCCTAATACTACCGCCGTCAACAGTGTACAATAAGATAATACATTCTTATCCAGTTTTGCTACTTTGGTACCTTTCAATTCAAAATTACTTAAATCTGTCCCATAAAATGCGTCATTGCTAATTGTTGATAATTCTACTGCTTTTGTAAAATCTACTGCTTTTAGTGCCGCATATTTAAATGCCATTCCGTTGATTTTTAATAAATTACCTCCAAAAACAGCCTCTCCTAATCCACTTTGTGAATTCTCTATACCAGCCCTCATAAATGCACTCTGTCCAATCTCTACTAAAGAATCCGGTAATTGATAGTCCCCGTTTTCTTCTACATGCAAATATAAATGCTTACAATTTTCAAATGCATTGATATCGATTTTTTCAACATTAACAAAATCAACATTTTTTAACGCAGTACAGTTCTTAAATGCATATCCACCAATTGTCTGTAATCTTTCAGACATAGTAATTGTCTGTAAAGCAAAGCATCCAAGAAATGCATTTTTCTGCATTTCTGTAATATTACCAAGATCTACTTGCGACAAAGCATCTTGAACATTTTTATGTGTCGTCTCAGTATCCAACTCTGCATTTTTACTTTTATAAAAACTTTCTTCACCCAATACAAAGGTATCCGAATTAGATTGCGGCAACACTACCGTCTTAAGATCAAGGCACTCAGCAAAAGCACCTTTATAATCTTGCTCTACACTAGACAATGTTCCAGATCCAATTTCCTTCAATGAAGTATACATACGAAGATCCGCTACCTGTACCCCACTAGAATAAAATGCTCCCTTTCCAATTGTCTCTACATAATCACCAGCAGGCAATACATCCGTGGTATTCTCTATATCTGGACAATTTGCATAAAGTAACAATGGAATATCTTTCCATCGGTTCTCTTGATTCACAGATGAGTCAATATCTACTTGCCATATCGTCCGACTAACACCGGTTGCGCCAAAAACTGTTCTTGATCCGTTCTTGGCATCTCCCACTGTAACATATGCAGGCACATAAAATACTCCATCTGCAACCCCGTTACTTGCATACTTTTTCTTTGCACCATTCGTAATTAATGTCACCATCTTCCACTGTCCATAAAATGGTGCTGTATTTAAGTATAACTCACCACCGGTTACCGAATCTGGAAGTGTTACAGAACCAAGTTTACCATTAGTTATTATCGATGATGTTTTCCCAACTCCCTCTGCTCTTGAATAGGATTTACCATTTTTCTGTTTGACGCTTATCTTGGAACCATATCCTTCCACTCCCGTTTCATTAACTACGTCAATAAAAGCAAACGCTCCTGCTCCAATCTCTTCCAAACCTGTATACTTCTGTAAATCTACACTAGTAAACTGATTACCTAGAAAAGCAAGCGTTCCAATCTTGGTAATATTCTGAACCTTGCCCTTATTATTGTCGCCAATATAGTAATTCTTAAGCGGGACATTATAGAAACAATGATCCGGTATTACTGTAATAGATGCCGGTAATGTTGCCGATGTCATACTCCAACAGTGTTCAAACAAATAGTTTCCTAAAGTCGGAGCCTCCTCTTTGCCTTCCTTATCCTGCACAACTATAGACGGCAATGATTCACAGCAATAGAACGCACCCTTGGAAAGATTCTGAATCGTATTCGGTAATACATTTGCAGTTCCATTCTTACCTGCCTGAATTACCTCCATTCCTTTTCCTCTCGCAAACGCATATGCTCTGATATCTAATTTCTCACCTTTTACATATGGTAATACAAATGTCTGCAATACTTGGTTTCCCTGAAATGCTCCTGGCCAGATCATACGCGTCTCCTCAGAAGCCGTCTTTGCAGAATTCCAAACAATCTTTGTAATCTTCGATTTTTTAGAAGAATTATCCACCTCGTCCTTCGTATTTGCAAACATTTTTCTTGGTAGAAAATAGAATGCCCTGGTTCCAATACTCTCCACTGTATCTGGAATCACTACTTCTGTCAAATTATAGCAATCCGAAAACACCTCACTACCAACTAAGGCACCTGAAGATGTCTTCTGCTTGTCACCATCCATCTTAACATCATTCGGATTTACAATTCGTCCACCAAGCGGGAGTGAATTAATAGATGTATTAATCTCTTGACTTGTTTTTGCACTTAAGTCATCACCATCCCATACGCCTGTCTTCATAGAATATTGTGCATCCTCAATATGTTGATATCCAATCTGCTTTAATTGATTCATAGAAAGCAGAAACTTTGTATCCGTAATAGCAGTTCCCCGAAAGGCACAATCTCCAATTGCAGTTACAGAACAATTACCATCTTCATCTACTCTCTGCTCAACTTTTGCTAACAATACACAATAATCAAATACATTATCTGCTAATTCTGTCAAGTTAGGAGAAATTGAAACCTCTGTGAATACCTTATTTCCGAAAAAACATCCTTCCTCAACCTTCTCTACATAATCTGGAAGATATATCCCCGCTGGCTCTTCCATTCCTTTCGGATACATTGTTGTCAATTCGCTTTTTGCAAACGCAGCAGCACCTAAAGTAACACCTCCGTTATTAGAAGTTGTCTTTGGAAGAATTACCTTAGTCAAATTTTTCGATTTATAAAATGCCCGAGCACCGATACCTGCTAATGCATTACATTGCGAAAAATCAATTGTACTATCCTTTGCGAATGTCACTCCTTCAAATGCACTCGCTAACACTTGAACAAAATCCTTACTAAAAGTTACTACCACACCAGTATTTCCTTCTGATGTTCCCGCATTCACAAAAGCAGATACAGGAATTTTTGCAACTCCTGACCCAATTGTAATTTTCTCTAAAGCTGTACAATTCTGGAAAATACCAGTTGCAGACTCAAAGACATTGGGATTGTTTCCCTGTAATGATAATGTAATTGATTTCAATGCCTTATCATTTGCAAATACATTATTTCCCACACTTGTTAATTTATTGGGTAAAGTATTGTTACTATTGAAAGTAGTTAATTTTTCACAATTAGTAAACGCCTGCTCCCCTAATTTGATTATATTATCTGTCAAATTTATTTCTTCCAAACCAGAACAATCCTGAAATGCATTTGCACCAATTGTAGTAACTGAATTCGGTAACACAACTTTGGTAAAGTTACAATTATCAAATGCTTTTTCTGGAATCTCTTTGACCGATGTTGCCCCAGACAAATCAAGTGTTCCATCCAACGATCTCAGATCCGCATATCTGAAATTCGTTTTTGTCTTATTCTCCCCTTTTGCCGTATTATATGCCTTGCAAACGGCATTAAATAACGCCTCATCTGTAATCACATTGGCAACTAAGACATTGTCTGTCGTTGCGGCTGATACAATGTTATGATTTGAAAATACTAACATGATCGCCATGACGAAAACAATTCCCATCGTCTTCCACCTTTTTTTCATTCCTTATCCTCCTCTTACATTATGTTATTTATCTATGTCAAAAAACGGTAGTCCCAGAGGTTCATCTGAAACTACCGTCTGACAAACATTAAATATTGAACTTATTTCTGTTCGTAACATCAACATTTGAATACACTGGTATGTTATTATAACTTGGTATTACAAATATTGTATTATCCGTCAAGTCGAATAATGTCTGCTGCAATCTAATTTTGATTCTTGCGAATGCCGTCTTTCCTTGATTATCCTTTGCCCATACTACTATATATGTATAGTTACCATAATTTGCAAAATAATCAATGGTATGACCATCTTTATCCTTCTTTTCATTCAAACCTAACGTATCACCATAAGGATCACCATCTGTTGGTGCGAACTTATACATGCCTTTTCGAAGTTTAACATTAATCTTATTTTCCTCAATCTTAACCTTCTCATCTGCATTGTCCTGATCAAACGGTCCCTTATACTGATGAATCAATACATGATTTGCATCATCTGTATAATTATTAGAATAATCACCCTCCGGATTGATACTATCATAATTCAAATCATAGAATACTAATACTTCACTCAATCCACCTGACAGAGAACTAAATTTCACATCAAAGTTAAACTCTGGATATTCGGTAACATTATCTAACTTGTACACAATATTACCTTCTTCATCTAACTTCATCTTGCCATTAGAATCCTCTGTAATCTCTTTATTATCAGTATCTTTAATTGTTACCTTTGGTCGAGAACCCGAATTACGTACAGAATCTACTACGATATTAACATATAACATACGTTCATCATTATTGTTCTTGTCCGCACCAGTTACAACAGAATGTCCGGCACCGCAATAGTGAACAGTTCCCTTTCCATACTGATATGAATATAAGAAGTAGTTATCCATACCATCATTTGGTGATGCAGCGTATAATGAAGATCTTGACTTGGCATCACCAGCAGTCGTTGCTAAGCTAGAACCCGCTAATGCATACCATACAGCCATGTTCGAATCTTCCAAATCAGCTGCATATGTCTGCGTATGAGTTGGTGAAATCGTAAGATTCTCACCTAATGTGAATGGATATGTTGTAACAATACCCTTATTCACCTGCGTTGCCTTGTTCGTTCCACCAATGCTGTTATTATCATAATCAACACCGATAGAATACTTAATACTATCTTGCAAGTTATATTCCACATACTTATAAGGCGATGTCAAATGAGACGCTGTCTCGAATATACCAACAGAATCCGTAGTACCTACCAAACTGATGATACCAAACAGACTACCACCATTACCTACATTAGAAAAATCCTTTGCAGACTGCTGCCATACTACTAAGTCTTCTTGTGCATCCCCTAAAATAGATTTCTGTGTCATGAAATATTTAGGATCAGCATATTTGTATACCGGATACCGTACAATACTCGAGCTTGATGGAGACAGTACAAAAATCTGCGACCATGGATTCTTATAAGTTGTCGTTCCTGATGCATCAATCGGCAAGTTATCCGCATATTGGATACTTTGTGTCTGTAAATAGCACAACTGCCAACTATATGCATTAGAATGTCCCCAATTCGACTTCTTGTCATTCTTCGCATCTTCTATCGTATCATACAAATTAAATGTCATCCCAAATCCATCACCCGGACTTACTGTATTTCCTTCTACGATACTATATGGCTTATAGATCGTATACGAATTACCTGCCGTCTTAGTCTTAGCATTTGGGAATGGTTCTACCAGACTTTCATCCTTACGTACCAAGTTAACAGTTACATCCTTGTTGGTCAAAGTAATCGGACCGTAATATACATCATCCACTGTATCATGTACATAAGCTAACTTGTAAGTACGATCAGTAACTGTTGGTGTAGTTGCATTAATACTATCCAATGTCGCATGGAATCGATCTATACCAAACACGCTTCTAAGCTCAGTTGTAATATTGACAGATCCTGCACTTTCATAACGAGTTGTTGAATCATGTGTAGTAAGTAAAGAGCCACCATCTTCTATATATTTCTTAACGGCACTACATTCATTCACAGTCAAATCTTTACCACCAAAATCTTCCGCAAAACCTAACACAACCATATCATAATTTGTACCTAACCAATTATCGGCTGTACATGCATAATCAGAATACTTCTTGTACAGATTATGATATTTCACTACATCATCATGTAATTTGGTCCATTCTTCATAATAAGATAAATAAGTTGCATCCATATTATAATATCCTGAATAATACATAAAGTAATTATAATATGCTTCATGATCAATCCACTGCTGAATCTGATCAGCAGTAACAACACCCATGTTACCCTTCTTACCTGCTGAACCAACTTCGCCCTGTAGATTCTTAAGGAATGTCTCCATATTGCTTGTACAACTACTCTTATTTAACTTGCCAAGTGCCTTCTGCCATTGCTCATAATAAGAATCCGCTTTGATCTGATAATACTCAATCCAAGTAATTGCATTGCCATCACCATCCGTAACCGGAGTAATTGTATTACCATCTTCATCTTTTCTTTCAACACCATTCGCATTATCCATGGTAACCGGCTTGCCATCTACACCTGTATTTGCTTCCACAATGCTAGAGACTTCATGGAACTCATCAATCAACATAATATCCAGATCAAAATCATAATCATTCGCTAATTCATCTGCAAAGTTGGTATCCCAATTATCTGCTCCATTCTTATCGTGATTATCAATCTTCTGACCATTACTATCATACTTAACAATACCAAACTTATGCTCATGCAATCCCGTATATGTAAGTTTTGCAAAATCCTTCTTCGTTCCTGTTGTATTATAATGAAAATCAGCTGCTGACTGCGATACCAGATTATATTTTGCTTTGTAAGCAGCCAACTGACATTCTGTACACATATACAAAGTATGTGCATCCTGGGAACCAACACCGAAACCTTCATTTGCAACTTCATCGACAGGCATAATCTGAAGGGTACGAACTTCTTTCTTTTCAACCTCATCTTCTCTTACATAATATGCATATCCTGTCTTCACATCACAAGCCTGTGCAGTAGTGATTCCCTGTGTATAAAGAGAAGCCACTAATTTCCAACTTACCAATCCGTAGAAATCATCCTGCGGAAATTCATATACTAACTCAACCTGCTCGCTTGATCCATTACTCGTTGCCTGACAAGTAACAATCTTCTCATGACCAGCTCCACCATCTACAATTTCATCCTGATCAAAAGTTCCATCACCATCCTGATCTACATATAAAACAAGCTTGCATAACACATTACCATTCAAAGTATTCGCATTTACCGTTCCAGTAATCTTCATGGAATTGTCTACCTTCTTGTTATATGTAGATTCATCTCCTCTTGAATAATCCTTTGGCGAACTATTGATAATCAAACTTGGACGAGTTGCTGATGCCTGAATCACATTCTTTATCTCATCAGCAGTGGTCTGATTAAACACAGTTACATAATCTCCTGCCTTTGCACCATACTTCTTGTCCTTATTATCATTATATTCATCTTTCTTATCGTACGCTGAAATATCCAAGTCCCATTTTATGTTTGCAGCTGCTGCCATCGTTGCTGCCGAGCCATCGTTCGCCGCAGTAACTGTACTATCAACTCCCTTATATTCAGTTGGATTATACTTAAAGTACGCATAATCCAATAATTTGAACATATTAGAATCAGGATCAATATCCTTTGACATTAATTTCTCTAGACGCGTCTTGTTATATACTTTCATATATGCCTGAGAAACTGCATCACTAAACACAATTGGCATACCTGCATCAATATAATCCTTCAACTCTTTTAACTTAATGGAAGTAATATCATTACCATTCAACAGCACATCTGTTACTAAATTCTCTGAATTAGCAATTGTTCCATATGGATTACCACCTAATCCACTACCGGAATTACTACCGTATCCCTGTAAATGAGTTGCAATACCAGTATGCGTATACATATCAAACGAACTTACAAATTTACTCTGATTATATGCAATAAAATTAGAAATACCCGTATAGTTACCACCAAAATCTGAACGTAAGGTATATGGTGTCAACGCACTTGTATTGCCACCAATATATACAAAATCGTATGTATCCAAAACCACATCTTTAGTTGAAATAAATTCATCTGTTGACATCTGATCTATCTGGATCTGATTGTAACTAAGACCAGTTGCTCTCGCAATCTTAGCTGGTGTCACCTCAAATGCATAATACTCTGCTCCATTTGCTTCATCAACCGTAGTATTGGATAATACATCTCCTGGGTTCGTATAGTAATTACCTTCTAATCCCATACTTGTTGCAACCGCTGCACCTGTCATTGGTGATTTCTTGGCTGCAATATCCATATCGATTGGATAACACGGCTGAATCTCTAACACACGAAACTTCTTACCGTTACGACCATTTGATTCTGACCCACGGTAATTAGATCCATTGATCAAATCCGCAATTAATTTTGCACCTTCCGTTTTCTTTGCATCACCGGCAAAGAATCCATTATCTACCGGCAATACATAAGCATATTTTGCTTTATTATCTGAAGTAACCAAGTTATTATAAAGCTCTAAATACTTATTACCGCCATTACCACCACTGTTATCTTTAGGATCTACATTAGCAACATCATAAATGATATACTGCGTGCCATCCGCCATTGTCTTTAAGGTATTATACACCTCTTCTGTCTGCGGTGTTGTCACTTCCACTTTAACTGCGCTATTCTCAATAAAGATAAACTCATATCCTTCGAGATCTGCACTTGTCAATGTTGTAATATCTTTATAGTCTAATGTAAAGTTTTCTGGATAAAAGCTGGATTTACCATAATAGATAGAACTCATTAACTCTTTCTTGGCAAAATCCTCCGCCATAGTTCCACCAGCACCAATCTGTCCTGGTCCCTGCAATACCAAAATTTTACCACTTGCCTGAGCACTAATAACTTTACTAAAATAATGAGAAGTTCCTACACCAGCAAGAAAATCTTCTGCCGATTGACTTCTGTCCCAACCAAATACTGGCGAATACAAATAACGTTCTGATATCTCATTAATCAATGCCTTATACGTTTTGGTTGTAACTACCGCATCTCCAGACTTCTTTGGCTTATCAATAATAATCGGCTTATGGTCTGTCATTGCATAATTATTCTTAATATAGCTATAAATATCATCATCCATAGCATAACTACCAGTGTATACAGTTTCATTCGGTGCTTCTAAATAAATTAAATCTGCATTACCAAGTAAACTACCAACTGATTGACCTGCACTTACTTCTGTCGTCAATTTGACATTTGCATCAATTGCCAGATCTGTAACTTGTACCTTACCAGGTGCCATTGTAGCAGTCTTCTTTTCACTATTAGCATCAATAACTAAATTTTTGAAATTAGCATCTGTAACCGCATACTGTTCAATTGCATGCGTTCCCGTCATATTAGATGGAATAATATGAACAATATTGTACATATAATCTGCTTCTTTATTAGAATCCTCAATAATAAGATCAATATTAGAAACATATTCCATATAGCCAAGATTACCATCTAAAGGTGCTTCTCTGTTTTGTAAATCTGAATTAATCTTTTCTGATTCTCCAACTCCATTACCAGCTAATGTATAGGCAGCAACTGAAACACCGAAGATTGCAACAATCAGTAATGCAATTGTAATTAAAAGTTTTTTCTTTTCTTTTAACATTTCTCTCTCCTTTTCCACCTTACTTAAGCTTGTAACTTAATCGCCCTTAATCCTTAATAATTGTGGTTTCACAGTCAATACATTGGAATTACGGATATTAACTGTTTCATCCATCTTATAATTATAACCTTTATACTTTGAATCCTCTAACAACATATTAAGCGACACTGCTCCCGCACTCGGATCTACAGAGACTTTAAAATCATTCACATAGGATGAAAGAAGTCCATCTTCTCCAACTGACCCTAGCGAATTGATTGCATCGGTAAAACTCGGAACTGATCCCAATGCAAATTCACCTGAACGATACATTTTTAATTCTGTATCATCATATCCAAATATTACATATGATTTTTTATCCGAAGATATATTATATTCAATATATATATACTTCGGTGTAATATATTTATATTCCTGTCCCGGATCATCAACCTTTTTCAATGTATTCTTTGACAATGCCCAAAATGATAAAACAGTTCCGGCATCACCATCCACTTCCGAACCAGCCTGTGGATACTTTTTCTTTTCCTTATTGTAAAGCTCACCCGTACTCAGATCAACGATAACTTCTCGCGGTTTCTCAGAAACCGTAGAATTGGACAACTGGTAATTTGCATAATTATCCGGTACATACGATGTTCCATCATCCGCTTCAACCCGGATATAAGTTGCCTGCATAATTGCTTCTGACAGTTGGGAATAGATTCTTTGCGCTTCCGTTTGCATCTGCATATTCTTTTTCGCTTTGCGTTGCGAAATTAATGTAGAGGAAACAAAACCACTAATCATCACCATAATAATGGATAGAATGGCAATTGAAATCAGTAACTCGACCAGGGAGAATCCACTATTGTTTTTACTTTTCATCTTATTATATTCCCCCTTTTTTATTTAATATAATGGTTGCCTGTGATACTGTCCAAATGAATGGTGGCAACCAGATTACCAGTTTTATCGTAAAACTGATAATCTCCTGCACCATTTCCATTTACTACAGCTCCTGTTGATTTATCAAACTGAATTGTAACCTTAGAAGTACAATCTGCACCATTGTATTTAATTGTAACGTACTTATCCCACTTCTCATACTCCGTTGTGGATACTGTCTTCGCACCATCCACAATCTTAAGCTCATATGTTGTTCCATTTAATACAAATTCTGCCTTCATACTTTGTTGTTGCGAAGCAGTTGCTTTCGTCGTCATCCATAGGTTTGTCAATTGCGAATCAAAAGTAGTGATTGCATCCTGTATCTTTGCCTTACGAATTAACCCCACAGACACGACAGCCAATCCTGATAAAACTGCCATAATCGCAAGAACAATCAACATTTCGACTAAAGTGTACCCTTTGTTTTTTCTCACCTCATCACCACTCCCTTAATTGGTTACATCTGTAACATTTTTCTTCCAGTTAACAAACTCCAAAATGTCTCCGAACTGAATTGTTGTAATTGTTCTAGCATTCTCCGTATCGTCATCTAATGTAATATCTGTCTGACTCTCATCACCGCCATAACTACGGAATAATCCAAGTGCTGTACGATACAATGTATTACTATCTTTGGCATTATCTTCGCATACACGCAACACCGATTTAACAACTTCCTGGTTAGCAATGAAATCCATATCATGACTTACGATAACTTTACCACCTGCCACTATCAAGCCTTCAAAACTGCTAATATTATCTTCAAATGTAACATCACCCTTACAAATGATAATACCTTTTAACGCAGTACCTGCTTTATTTGCCTTAATTGTAATATCACCTTCATTTAACCATAATCCATAACCCGAATCATCTAAGTTTGGATTTGCAACATCTTTAATTACACTATTAGAAAATGTTGAGAATTTGAAATAATGATTAATCGGCGTAATTGCACTCTCCCCTATGGTATGTGCAAGTTCTACATCCGTAGCAACTGTATCTTCCGTTGTCAACAACAATTTCATTTCTTTGTATTGATTTCTCAGTTTATTGGTTACAGCCAACGATAACACATCACCACTTGCAGATTCCGCATTCAGAATTGCATCGCCATTATCACCCTTAGCATCTTCACCTTCATTGATACGATTTGCCGCCTGAACCAAAGCTGCTGTTGACTTCTTGCTGTCAGCGACAATATTAAATGTATTACCAACTTTTATCGTCAATGCTGCATTAGAATAAATTCTTTCGAAATCAGTCTGTGTAGAATTATTCGCAGTTGGCAGTTTTAACATGTTAACCTGAAAATCTTCATAATCTGTAATATCCGTTAAATATGCTTTTGCAGCAGAAGTTGAACCATCTTCAAATAACTTACTGTATGCCGCAATAAACTTATTCACATCCTGATCATCTGCTTTCGCAGCTGTTGTGAAATCAAAATAGTAATATTTTTTTCCATCAATGATAGATACAACAACCGGAATCTTAGAAAGTGCTTTTTTCATTCCTTCCTTTGGATCTGGCCACACATCTTTAAATGGTGACTCTGACAACACAGCTTCTGGAAGTGTTACATAATAACCTGTTACATTACCATCCTTATCTGTATCTTCCAATAAGGAACTCGGTGGAATATATGCAAGCTGATTACTCTTGATAGAAACAGCTTCACCTGTCTTGTAATCCTGTACCGCTTTGCGCTTCTTCCCCTTACTTGTAGCTGTATATTCCTTATCGCTTGTATAGTTGCCATCTTCATCATTGTTTGCATATGAGAATGTATGTACTTCTACATCTTCATTAACAACTTCTCCATCTTCATTAACGTAAGAACTCATCTCCTGAGTCTCCGTCTTTGTCTTCTTTGACAATTCAATATAAGACTGTCCCGCAATGTACATACTTGATACATCTTTAAGATCTAAAGTTGCATTCTCACCATTAATAATAACAGAACTACTATTGTAATGAGCCTGACCAGTCTGTTCTGCATTCTTTGATTCATCCCAATTATGTGCAAATAGTCCATTCTTCTGTAAATATCTCGTTGAAAATGATCTATTGTCTGTTGTAGAATTATTATAGCCGTAATATTCACCAATCAAGGCAAATCTTGCTCCCGTCGCATTTACTTCCAAGTCATCTGAAATATAACAATTAGCATTCAGTGAAACTTCTGAACCTTTCAGTGATTTTCCACCTTTTTTCATAGAGTAACCACCTAACACAATGCTATCTGCCCATATATCAGCTTTGCCAATTGTATTGCCACTAATTGCACTAACTGTAAGATTTGACATATTCATTGATGCAATCGTACCAGGAACAACAATTTTATTCGCTGTAATAACAACATCAGAATTACTCATATAGATACCAGAATACATACTTGACTCTCTCGTACCATCATCCTGTAACTTGAATCTATTATCATCCAAATTGCCAGTTACACCATAAGAACATACCGGAACTGTATACATGTCTGCCAACTTATTACCTGCTCCGCCACTATTCAAGGACGAATTTGCGGAGATTGCACCTTTGACGGTATCTGCTTTATCTCGATTAGTTACATCCGTGCCTGTTCCATTGTAGTCCTTGTTATAGAAATCAGATGCCGCATACACGTCACCAGTAATATTAACCTTAGAATTTGTAATCTCAATACCTTTATCTGCAATCATTGAAAACGAAAACAAATTATTCAACGAAGCATCTATTGTTTGGAATGATACACTAAATTGCGGCTCTCCAATCACTAAGTCTGTTGTAATCGACTGTGTAAACTGTGTAGCACTACCCGTATTTCCAACCCTAAATGTAGAATAATCTGCCGTTCTTGAAAGGGTTAGATTCAGCAAAGTAAGATTATCATCATTTGTATTCTCGACCTTCTGAATAGAAAGCTTAACGCCATCGTCTCCCACATCATCATAGCAATAAGACATATAACTCTTCAATTTAGCTTCCGCTTTAGGTACACTTTCATACTGTTCTGCCGCTTTTACCAACTTAATAAATGTCTTTTTCAGCATTTTATTTGATGTTTCATTATCCATTGTAACATAAGACTTCGTTGTCGCATCATAATATACTACAACTTCTAGTGTACTTTCATACGCCTCACTTAATTTCTGCATAGAATCAGCACCAACACCTGCATAGATTTCATCCATTGCCTGCTCTAAGTAATAGAAATTATCTCTCGAGTTAATATCCAGTGCTTTTAACTTGTAACATAATGCAATGGCTACAAGTAACGCAGATGTCAATACTGCAAGAAACGAAAGGGTTACAATAACCATAATAAATGTATTACCTTGGTTATTATTATGTTTTTTTATTTTTTTCAACATTTAATTTCCCCCTTTCGATCCAGATATAATCGGTAAAGAATTCTTATATTTCGTCATTCTTCCCGTCGTGCTGTCGACAGACAAATCAGCCAAGAAATCGCTATAATCTGATATATTATATGGCTTGTCTGATATATATATATCAACACTATATAATGGATTTTCAATCTGTGCAGCCTCGCTCATATTTTTCATATTTATCTGCTTAACGAAATTATAACCAGATACCATATTTGTGTCACCCGCTGGTACAACAGTATATTTGTTAACCGAAGAAATCGGTGTCTTAGTACCACCTGCATTTTCATCAAAGTTATGATAAACCTTTACATTATCTGCATCTGGATTATCACACATAATATTCACATTGACATTAGCACGCTCTTTAATCGCATCATTATTAATCAAATATGCATTTCTATAAGACTGCTCTACCTGATTCAACTGACTCTGTGACGGCTCTGTACCCGCATGTTCCTCTTTATACTGCACACGATATGCCTCTACAATACCTTTAATTGCATCTTCCGAAAACTGTTCTGCAGTCTCAACCACATACAATTCAACATTCTGATCAGATGACACTTTTGAAGTATTAAGCAAAATGTAATCATTATCCATATAATTACTATTATATAAACATGGATTGTACATTAAATATATTGCAGGAAGTGTATCGTAAAAAGTCTGCTTATAAGGCACATACTCAATTGGTGACAAATAACTCGATAAACTCTTACCAGCATATACGCCATCTTTTAAAGTATATGTTGATTTATCTTTGTACCGTAACTTACAAGTTACTGTATATGTCTTTTTTGTTTCTCCATCTTTGATCTTGCTGCCTTCTTCAACCGATATTTCAACCACACGAGTTGCACTATCATTTGGAAACGCTACAATATCTGCCTGCTGTTTTGTATACTGTTCCCATCTGGCTTTGTCGCCAACACGTAAAATATCTAATTTCTTTGACATAAATGCATTTGTAACAGTCAGATCATAGTTGCCAATTGTACCATTAATAATCGCAAAATCTTTGGCATCAAAGTTGGCAATTGCAGGAAGAATTTGATTATTCGGATTTTCATATGTAGACTCATTTCCTTCTTTTTTTGCATATTCAATGTTATTCACATGAATAGCATAATAAAAATCTTCATTCTTTCTTCCCACTTTTGCCTGGCCAGTCATTACATAGCCATCAAATGTCTTGCCATTAATCTGTCCGTTTCCTGCCACACCTTGTATTGTTCCAGCTTTAGTGGCATTCTGAACAGCTGCAGTCAATCCTGATTTGTTTGGATCAAAAAATTCATCATCTTCATTCTTAATGTTTTCCATTAAATTCTCTGCATATTCATACTTATTCTGTGCAGTTTTCGACTTATTAGAGGTATTCATTGCAACAACTAGCTTACTTACTATTGGCCCGATCAAAATGCCAAATACAACAACAGCAATCGCTAATTCTACAAACGTAACACCTCTATTATGGATTTTCTTCATGCCATGAATCACTCCATTCTTATTTGTAAATCTTCACTGAACCAGATTTACTAGCAACGTTTACACGTCCTGATGATGCATCATCATCCGCAACTTTTACGTAGACTGGAAGCTTAGATGTATTATTAATTGTAACCCTAACTCCAACCTTATCCTCTTCATCTTTCTTAGCAGATGACTGTAACAACACTTTAATATCCTCTGCTGAAGTTACTTCTGCTGTATAAGAAGTTGAATTATCCAAAACATATTTACAATATGTCTTTCCATCTTCCTCATAGAAATCAAAACTTAATGTTGAAACACTATTATCACTATTAGAAATCACACTTGCATCTTTGCCTGAACCATTCTGTCCAACAACCTTAGCAGAAACATCACTTCCTGATGGATTCAATAAGGCATAGAAGTCATAACTATTCACGATTGCCGCACCATCATTTTCATCATACTTATTAAGCGAAGAATCACTTCCGCTTGCAGAACCGCTTCCGCCCTCGAAAATATTACCTACACCAACTTCTACATCATCAAGATCAATTGAGCGAGGTGAACGATCTGGGCTTTCAATTGCGTAACACATCAGATTCATCTTACCTGTATACAGATTATCTTCTGCATCATAAGCAATTTCAATACTATCTACAGTCATACGATCTGTATATGTATCTACATAAGATACAATATCCTTAATTGCACTATAACTTCCTGTATATTCAATTGGAAAAGCTGCACGATAGCACTGATATCCAGCATCCGTTGCATTCTCTGCTACGTCTGTTGTTCCGTCAGCTGCAGTTGTTGTCTCTGTTGTTGCTGTAGTCACCTCTGTAGTCGTCGCCTCTGTAGTTGCAGCAGTATCTGTTGTGCTACCATCTGTAAGTGCAGCATCTCCTCCTCCAACTCCTAATGTGTAGAATTGCTCTTTCTCGCCCAATCCTAATGACGTAACATCAAATTCATAATCTTCTTTAATTCCCTGTAAGAACATAATGCTAATTTCCTGATTCAGATCTGCAGGAAATGAATTCATAATATCATCAAATTTTCCTTGATATTCCTCTGTCTCAGCCAGATATTGATCACGTTTTGCCTGTTTACCCTGTAATTCCACCAATCTTGCTTGTAAAGTCTGATTCTCACTCTTAATTCTTGAAACGTCGTCCATATTAGGTTTTGCTACATATAATATTGACATTACAGCAATTACAACACCTACAAGTCCGATCAATAACGCTTTTTGTGAATTAGTAATACTTCCCATTCTTCATCCCTCCTATTCTGCTGGAACTGTCTCTAATGTTGCATCTCCTGCATTCTGCTCATCAAGAGTTGCCTCATCCTCTTCATCCGTTGAAACAAATACAGCTGTCAAATTAAATGTACTAATCTCTTCGCCAGTCTCCTCATCTAACTCAGTTGCAATATCTGTAACAAATACATCATCAATGCAATCAATTTTCTTTAATTGAATAATAAATTTGGCAATTGCATCATAATTCTTTGCTGTACCTTCCATTTTAATATCAGCATCCGTAGACGAATAAGTAGCAATCTGCAAATCTTTCGGCTGATTCTTCTCTAACTCGTCAAACAGAGTTGAGAAATTCTCATTCAATGTCTTAGTCTGATCATACATACTCTTGATATCATCATACTTAGCCATAACATCATCATGTTCACTAATAATCTGATCAATATCAGCAATTGCTGCAATCTGTGCATTTAATGAATTCTGTTCTGCCTGTGCATTGTTCTTCATAACAATCGTAGCCACAGATGCTCCTGCTGCAATCACAACACCAGCAATCAAAACACCTACTCCATACTTCATATAATCCGCACTATTAGCACCCTTTGTCTTAACCTCTGTAGGACGGAATCCCATCGGTGCAAAAGCAGCACCAATCGGAGAGATTAAATATACTGGATTATAAATCTTAAGATCAATTTTAGGGTCGAACTTAACATTATATAAACTATCCATAATCTTGGTCTGGATGTTTAACTGAATCTTAAATAAACCATCAATACCACGAATCAGTGCACCATCACCTGTTAAGAACACATCATCAATCGGCTTGTCTGGATTCTTTGCCACATAATAGTCAATAACACGACCAACGTTATTAATCAAATAACGAAATGCTCCTGTTGCTGCATTGTCGTCAAAATCAACTGTTACCAATCGTTCATTCTGTAATAATGTCATTGCTGTTGTCGCATCCACACCTTTTTCATCCATAACTTCTGTCACAACAGCATTCGTTCCATATGGGACAGTACGTTGTAACAACAACGTATCTCCTTTTACAATATTTAAAATTGTAGACTCACTACCCAACTGGATAACCATTGTTGTCATAGTTGAACTTGTCTGTGTCTTGATCAACTGCAACATAGAATTACCAACATAATCCACTGCCTGTACAGTCAGTCCCAACATACTTCCCAATTCATAATAGCCCTTCACCATTGCAATTGGAGCTGCAACTACCATCAATTTCAACTGCTTGCTCTTATCTTCATTGACAACATGTTCCAATATAGTATGAGACACAATATAATCTTCTACATTAACAGGGAAATATTCTGAAGCATTCGCTGCAACAATTCCCTTTACCTTATTCTCTTTTACATCTGGAATTAATACTTCACGGTTAACCGCTTTCGTAGAACTCAAAATAAAGATTGCGTTTTTATTGGTTACACCGTTTGCCTCTAATTGTTCCTTAATAGCTGCCGCAATCTTTTCAATATCCCGAAGTGCACCATCTTCATATGCATCTTCTGGTGTCTCAAATATTAATGCATTATGCACTACCGTCTGTTTCTTTGTTGAAGGTGATACTTCAACAATCGTAATACTTTCATTTGTTATTTCTATTGTTAAGACTTTATTACTCTTTGCCATATCGTAGCCTCCCTCGCTAATCAGAAGTTATTAAAATAAGGGATATTCACATCCCCAACATGCCCAGATACCAGCTCACAAGCTGTTCACCGCATATCATTGTAATATAAACGCCCAAAGATAAATACGGGCCGAAAGCAAACTGTCGTCCGCTTTCCTTAATCTTCATTATAATCAGATGTATCACCGACCCTGCAATACAACCAATTCCTAATGCTATAAAATTAAGTTTCCAGCCTAATAGTAAGCCAGTTGCTGCCATTAATTTGATGTCACCGTCCCCTATCACGCTACTTATCTCTTCACCATAACGCCGTCTCATAAGCGGCGTAGCAATCCAGTTCGTAACGCATAAAAAACCGCTGACTGCAATAAGACCAATTAAATATTGTAACCAATTAGAATAATCTGCAAATAAATGAATTAGTCCACACACACAAATAATACAAGTATACTCCACTGGAATATACTGTGTCATCCAATCAACTATACTCAATGCCAAAAGCATTCCCGCAGAAATAATATATAGAACATTCTGTATGTTATTGCCCCCTGACCAAAGGAGCAATCCAGATATTAAAATAAATGTACAACCAAACCATATATATTGCTGTGTCGTTGCCCTTTTTCTGGCACAACATTGCTTTCGAACATTCAAAAACGCAACAAGCATAAACTCACTCACAACATTGCTCTTTCCATGAAAAAAATCTTTACGTGCAAAGCACGTCTCTTTTTTTTCACATTCTGCGCAATCCTGCTCCGCCACATATAACACATAATATGCAAGTGGTACACTCGTCGCACTCAGTATAATTGTCAATACAATTATTAAAATATAATACATATCTTCATATACCCTAAATGGTACATTCCCTATGTACAAGGGAATGTACCTCTAAGTTGTTATTATTTAAGGTTAGAACCAGTTTCTGGATAAACCTCATTTGCTGCATTTGCATCACCAACATATACTTTAATTGTATTACTTGCTGCATCCAAATCAATGTAGAATGTCTGATCCATGGAGCCACCCTGCATATCCTTCTTAGCCTTACCGGTCGGAACAGAAGTTGTACCCAAAGCAGAAGCAAACTCTGTCTTGAAACTGTCGCCTGACAAATCAGCTGCAGCCAATGGATGCATTGACCATGAATTAGTTCCTGAAGGCGCTACATCAAACGCATTTTCATTAGACAATGCTGTTGTGATAGCTGTTGCAATTGTCTGTCCAGTCTGGATATCTGTAGAGATTCTAGACTTGTTGATGTACTTGATCAATGCTGGTGCAAGAGCACCTGCTAAGATAGCCATAATCGCAATAACGATAATAAGCTCAACCATTGAGAAACCTTTGTTTGTTTTTTTCATAATTATCTCTCCTTTTCTTATATGAATATTTTATTAAAACTGTCGTGGTTGTCGTCGACAGGTTTAATCGTGTGAAATTAATAACGCCATGCCATCTCGACTTCGTTCCACTCGTCTTGATGCGGCTAGTCGCCGTATATTATACAGCCACATGTTAATTCGCCATGCCAGCTCGATTTCACTTCGTTCATCTCGCTGCGGCTAATCGCCGTATGTATGGTCAGCCAACAACAAGTTATCGCAAGTAAACTTGCAAAACTTGCTCTTGTCCGACCATACGCATGGCTCATATGTATTACATATTGTCAATACCTTCGTACATACTAAGGATAGGACCGTATACTGCTGCTACAATCAAGCCTACAATACCAGCCATCAATACCATAGTTAACGGTTCCATTGCTTGTGTCAAAGATTCTGTTGCAAGATCCACTTCTCTCTCATAGAGATCTGCAACCTTATCCATCATGTCTTCAATATTACCTGTCTCTTCACCAATCTTAACCATCTGCACTAACATAGTCGGGAACACTCCCATATCCTTTAATGGTTTAGAAAGTGGAAGACCTTTTGCAACCTGCGCTTTTGTATCCATCAGTCCATCCCGGAAAATCTTGTTGTCCATCATCTTAGCAACCTGTTCAATTGCATCTAACATCGGGATACCTGCTGCCATCAAAGTGCTTAACGTTCTTGCAAATCTAGAAGCATTCGACTTAATTACCAAATCCTTGAAGATTGGTGCATTAATCGCAATCTTAGCTGAAAGCAACTGACCCGTTGGTGTTGCTTTGAACATCTTCACACCGAACACGATAGCTGCAATTATAACAACTAACAAGTACCACTTTGTTAATATAAAATTACTACCTGCCATCATTAATCTAGTTGCCCACGGTAACTGGGTTCCCATATCTGCAAACATATCTACAAATGAAGGAATAACTGCAATCATAACTACAACGATAACTAAGACAGCTACAATCATGACAATAATCGGATACGTTAACGCTCCCTTAATCTTACCCTTCAGCGCATCATCCTTCTCAAAGTGAGTAGACAGTCTTGCAAAAGAAGTCTCCATACTACCTGAAGCCTCACCAGCAGCTACCATGTTAATCATAATTGGTGGAAATACACTCGGATTCAAACGCATCGCATCTGAGAATGTTCCACCTTTCTCTACATAAATCTTCGCCTCTACCAACGCATTCTTAAGTGTCTTATTGTCCATCTGTTCTGACAACATCTCTAACGCCGTAATTACCGTAACACCAGCATTCAAAATACTTACCATCTGTTTACACAATATCGACAGATCACGACTCTTCACCTTTTTCTTTCCGATGCTGATTCCTTTTCCAGTAGATTCACCTGCATCTTTCATCTCTGTCACTGACAGGCCTTCTGACTTCAGCTTGTCCATCGCTTTCTCACGATCTGCTGCATCAATGGTTCCCTTCTTAGCTTTACCATTGGCATCTACTGCCTTGTAATTAAACTGTGCCATTCTAACTCCTCCACCATTCATCTTCCATTCATACTATATTCGAATTCTATTCTCTTCCGTCAACAATCGAACAAATTATGAACATTTTATTAACAAATTATTATTTATGTATGATAATACCTTATCTTGTTCAAAATTGCAATAATTATTTGAGAAAAAAAGGAATTATTATTAATTTTTGCCAATAGTTTACATCTTTTTCTTCATTGCTGCCTGATCCTGTGCATAAATTAGTGCATTTTCACGACTAATTGCCCCTTCTCTGTACAATTCATACAAATGATCATCCAATGTGATCATACCCATCTGTCGACTTGTCTGGATGGTTGACTGAATCTGATGCGTCTTAGCCTCACGAATCAAGCTTCGGATTGCTGGGCTGCCAAACATTACCTCAAATGCAGCAACTCGTCCTCTTCCATCTTCCGCAGGTACTAACGCCTGTGAGATAACACCTTCCAAGATCATTGCTAACTGTACTCTTGTCTGTTGCTGCTGATGCGTCGGGAACACGTCGATAATACGGTCGATCGTGTTCGCAGCTCCGATGGTATGCAAAGTCGAGAAAACCAAGTGTCCGGTCTCAGCCGCTGTAATAGCCGTCGAGATCGTCTCAAGGTCACGCATCTCTCCTAACAGAATAATGTCTGGATCTTCACGAAGTGCAGCTCTCAAGGCATTACCATAACTCAATGTATCCATACCAACTTCCCGCTGGTTCACAACTGACTTCTTATGATGATGTACATACTCGATTGGATCCTCCAGGGTAATAATATGATCTGTCAGGTTCTCATTCGCTTTATTAATAATAGAAGCAAGTGTTGTAGACTTTCCGGAACCGGTAGGTCCGGTTACCAATACCAATCCTCTCTTTCTCTTATAGAGTTCTACAACCTCTGGTGGAATTCCCAACTGATCCGGTCTTGGAATCACCGTCTCTACCCGTCGGTAAGCAGCTGCCATATTACCACGATCCATAAATACATTCACACGGAAACGTCCTGTCTCATCACTATCGAATGAAAAGTCGACCTCGCCTCTCTCCTTGAGAATCTGTTTATGTCTCTCATGCATTGTTGCACCGATCATCTCTGCCGCATCTGCCGGTTCCAATGGTGGGCACTCCACCTCGATCAGTTTACCATTAATTCTAAGCTTCGGTGGAATACCTACCGCAATATGTACATCGGAAGCTTTCTGCTCCACCGAAAACGCTAATAACTCCTTAACATCAATCATCTCTGTTCCCCTTTCCTCTTGTCACCTTTTGTTATCTCTTTCCTTGAACCTCATTCATGGTATATTCTAATATTCATCTCCTGCTTCGTATACAATCTTACGCATCTCAGAAAGTGAAGTAATTCCATTCAATACATGTTTCGCACAACTCAATTTCAAGGTCATCATACCCTCTTTCAGAGCCTGTTTCTCAATCTCATTCGCCGGAGCATTCCTTGCGATAACCTGCTGTAGACTTCTTGTTACCGTCATCATCTCATACACACCGATTCGGCCGGAAAATCCGGTATCATTACAAAGTGGACATCCATTCGGCTCATAGATAACAACATCTTCTGTATTAGGATCAAGTCCAAGTAACGCTTTTTCATGATCTTCTGCGTAACGTGGCTGCTTGCAGGTGCACAGACGTCTTACCAGTCGCTGTGCAATAACACCAACTAACGCATCACCTGCTGTATACGGTTCAATACCCATATCAATCAAACGGGTAACTGTAGAAGCTGCCGAATTCGTATGCAATGTAGATACAACCAAGTGACCTGTGATAGCGGCCTTAACCGCAATATCTGCTGTCTCACCATCTCGAATCTCACCGATCATGATGATATCCGGATCCTGACGCAGGATAGAACGAAGGGCAGCCGCAAATGTCATCTCAGCTTTCTCATTAACCTGACACTGATTGATACCATCAATATTCGCCTCTACCGGGTCCTCAACCGTGATAATATTAACCTCTTCTGTATTCAACTCACTCAACGCCGTATAAAGTGTAGTAGACTTACCAGAACCAGTAGGTCCGGTTACCAAAATGATTCCATGCGGATTACTAAGAATTCCATCGAACACTTTCTCTTCTTCCGGACTGAAACCAAGTCCTGACTTCGGTCTGGTCAATCCATCCTTCGAAGTAAGACGCATAACCGTCTTCTCACCATATACCGTAGGAAGCATAGACACACGGATATCAAACTCCTTCCGGTCTACCATAATGGAGATACGACCATCCTGCGGCTTACGTTTCTCAGAAATGTCCATACCACCCATAATCTTAAGACGTGCGCAGATACCAGACAGTAAGGAATAATCATAAGACATAACCTGCTTCAATACACCATCAATACGATACCGGACGCGAACCGAAGACTCCAACGGTTCAATATGAATATCAGACGCTCTCTGTCTGACACCACCCTCTAAGATCTGCTTAACCAGCAAAACAATTGGTGAGTTCTCAATATCCGCATTATATTCATCTTCTTCCGCCTGGGAAAGCATATCCTGTTCACGCTCTTTCCGGTACGCTTCCGCAGCCTCCATCGCCTGATGGTTACCATAATACTTACCGATAGCCTCTGTCAGATCTTCTTCCATTGCCAGCAATGGTTCAATCTGCGCACCGGTAACAATTGACAGATCATCCACCGCCACAATATCCATCGGGTCTGCCATTGCCACCCGGAGTACATTCGGATTCGCCTCATCATATCCCAAAGGAAGCACCTTATACTTCATAACAATATCTTCCGGTATAAGATTCAACACATCATCATCAAACTTGCATCCCTTCAGTTCTATGTACTCTACGCCTAATTGCTGTGTCAATGTCGCAATCAGCAATTCTTTACTTATATAGCCCTCTTCAAGAAGAGTCTGACCTAACTTCTGCCCTTTCTCTTTCTGCTTGGCCAATGCCTCCTGCAACTCTTCTTCTGTGATTGCACCTGCCGCAACAAGCAAATCACCCATTCTGATCTTCTTTCTTCCTACACCAATACGCATATGCAAAAACCTCTCATAAAATTTAATTGCTTTTATTGTACCACATCACCAAAAAAAATGAAATAGCAAATGTATTTTTGACGATTTGCATAAAAGAATTTGTGGAAAAGCACTTTTTTGTTTTTTCTTCATAGAATAATGAAAAGCCCTTTCAGGTGATTCTAATGCAGACATTCAAGCAGCCATTATCAAAAGAATCCGAAATCTATTATCTTAAGCGCAGTAAAGCCGGGGATATTGAGGCCAGAAATATTTTGGTAGAATATAACTTGAGACTGGTTGCCCATATTGTCAAAAAGTACAATAATTTTGAACGTGACTTAGATGACCTGATATCAATCGGAACCATCGGGCTGATCAAAGCAATCAACACTTACGATATCGAAAAAGGAAACCGTCTTGTAACATATGCCTCCCGCTGTATTGAAAACGAATTATTAATGATGCTAAGACAGGAACGTAAATGTTCCAAAGAACTGTCTTTATATGAACCGATCGGGACAGACAAAGAAGGAAACGAAATTAATCTGCTAGACATTGTAGAATGTGACAACAACGACATTGCAGAACACATTATATTAGAAGATAATATTGCTTTGTTATATCACACACTTCTCACACTTCTTGACGAACGAGAGCGGAAGGTTCTCACGTTACGCTATGGTCTGTATGGAATACAGCCTCTCACGCAACGCGAAGTCGCTTCCGCCCTCGATATATCCCGTTCCTATGTGTCCCGCATAGAAAAAAAAGCATTAAACAAACTACGTCAATCATTCACCTGATTGATACCTTAAAATCGTTCCAACAGGCAGGGTACATCCAACATCGACAGTTAATGGTTCTTTCGGATGTGGTGCACTCTCAACCAATTCCATCTTCTCATTCCAGATTGACTTCACCGGAAGAGTCCGATTGTCACCATCAAACAACATCGCCTCAATCTGTTGTCCGACCACAAACTTATTCCTTTGGATAAATTGTATTCTTCCCTGCTCATCCACAGATTCTACCTTGCCGATATAGATATAATCTTTGACATATTCATTATTGTCATACACTTGCTCATCCGGACCCGGTTTACCAAAATAGAACCCGGTCGTAAATTGTCTGTAGGTACACTTACCAATCTCTTCTTTGTAATACGAAAGATTCGCCTTGTACTTCTCTTCACTTTCCAGATAATCATCAATGGCTTTCCGATAGGTTCTTGCCACCGTTGCAACATATAACGCAGTCTTCATTCGGCCTTCAATCTTAAAGCTGTCAATCCCAGCCTCAACCAATTCCGGCACATGTTCAATCATGCACAAATCCTTAGAATTAAAGATATAGGTTCCTCTATCATCTTCTTCCACCGGGAAATATTCACCCGGTCTTTTCTCTTCCACAACACTATACTTCCATCTACAAGGATGCGTACATGCACCCTGATTCGCATCTCTGCCAGTCAAAAAATTACTAAGCAGGCAGCGTCCTGAATACGATATGCACATCGCACCGTGAATGAAACTTTCAATCTCCATATCTTCCGGAATATTTGCCCGAATTTCTTTCAATTCCTCCAGCGATAACTCTCTGGCAGAAACAACACGTTTGGCACCTAACCGATACCAGAACTGATAGATGCCATAATTCGTATTATTTGCCTGTGTACTTACATGAAGTTCCATATCCGGCAGGATCTCTCTCGCCATAGTAAAGATTGCCGGATCCGATATAATCAGCGCATCCACTGGAACATCCTGTAACCGTTCCAAATACGCCCGCACTCCCGGAAGATCCGCATTATGTGCAAATATATTCACTGTTACATAAAGTCTCGCCCCATGCGCATGACAATAATCACAGCCCTCTTTCATCTCATCCATCGTAAAATTGTGTGCTTTTGCGCGCAACCCAAATGCTTCTCCACCAATATACACCGCATCCGCACCATAATCCACTGCAACGCGCAGTACTTCCAGACTTCCCGCCGGAATCAATAATTCAATCTTTCTTCTCATCGCCTTTTCCTTCTATCCAACAGCAATCATCACATTATTCTATTCGTTAATCAACTATATATTTTGTAGTTATTTCATGCAATTACAACATCTTAACCGATAAGGACACACCGTCTCCTAACGGAATAATAGACGTCTCCAATTCTTCATGTTTCTTCAATGTATACAAATACTCACGCATTCGGCTATGTATGGTCCGATTCCGTCGTTCCACCACATATTTCGAATCCAGAACCTCTCCATCCTGTAGAACATTATCCGATATCAACACACCACCTTTTCGAAGAAGCCGAATTACATCCGGGAGAAAATGAATATACTGTCCTTTGGCAGCATCCATAAAAATCAAATCATAAGAACCTTGTAATTCTTTCAATATATCAGCCGCATCCCCTTCTAATAATGTGATGCAATCTTCTTTTGCTGCTCTTTTAAAATTCTCTTTGGCTTTTGCAATTCGCGGTTCCCATTTCTCGATCGTTGTGATATGTCCATTTTCAGGAAGAAACTGACTCATATAAATTGCCGAAAAACCAACCGCAGTTCCTACTTCCAAGATCTGTTGTGGTCTCTGGATCAACAACATTGTCTTCATCCATTCTTTGGTTTCTTTCCGTATGATTGGCACTCCATCCCGAAGTGCCTCCTCCTCAATCTGGCCAACAACTCCCGTCTCATCTGCATTCATTGAGTTGATAAAAGAAGTAATCCTTTCTTCCACTATCATGATGTTTCCTCACTTTGTATTCCACATATCTTCTTGCAGATCGCATCTGCTGACATTCCAGGACTCAATTGGTAAGTTCCCGCCAATATCTTACGATTATACTTTCCTAAATATAATCTTGCCAGAAATAGCTTATCGTCTTCAACAATCCCATTACTCTCCATCGCCAAAGCAATCTGTCTTGCATTCTCTCCCTGTTCTATCGTAACCGTCATAACATCCTGTGACGCAGGCACATATGGTATATCCGCAAACACTTTATAAGAGAACTGATAACACCACACAAAGCCTTCTACCAGAACAAACAACAAGATTACATTGATCAGTGTTCGAAGACTAATCTGCAATATAACTTTTGACCTATCTTCCCGTTCTCCTGCCATCTTTCATCCTACTCCATATAACTGTAATCTAATTCCAGACCGTCTGCTATTGTCTCGTATACCATAGCCATCTTTCTCGTAAGAACCTGTTCTGCAACCAGAAATTCGTTCACTGCCGGATTACGCAACACAGGTTCAAATTCTAAACTCAAGTTATGAATCTCCTGATATCGGTTCACTCCATCATCGTAGCTTTGCAACTCATAATTACGTCTGCGAAACTCATTCATTTTCCCGTATAACTCCTGATCCATCATAACCCTCTTTCTGGCATCCTGATATCGGTTATACTCTTCACTATTCTTAATTACCTGATTCAACTGCTTGGCTTCCGCTACGATCATGATTCTCACCTCTTCTTCCTATCCGTTACAATTACACCTCTGTAATGATTGGTAAGATCATCGGATTTCTCTTTGTACGTTTCCACAAGAACTCACCTAAATCATCTTTGATGGATGTTTTAATCTTACCCCAGTCTGTTACATTATGATCCAGGCAACGATTCAAGGCATCTTCTACCACATCATGACATTCTTCCATCAAATTCTCAGATTCTCTCACATAAACAAAACCTCTTGATACAATATCCGGTCCCGCCACTAAAAGATTACTATGTTTTTCCAGTGTAACTACCACAATTATCAAACCATTCTGTGATAAATGTTGACGATCCCTTAATACAATATTACCAACATCTCCTACGCCCAGACCATCTACCAGTATTCCCTGTGATGTCACATGTCCTGTCACCTTAACATTATCTTTTGAAAGTTCCAATACACTACCATTATTCATGATCACGATATGATCTTTGTCAACACCCATCTCCTGTGCAAGTTCTGCATGTCTCTTCAAATGACGATACTCGCCATGTACCGGAATTGCATATTGCGGTTTGGTCAAGGCATAGATTAATTTCAGTTCCTCCTGGCAGGCATGCCCGGAAACATGTGTATCCTGAAAGATTACCTTTGCACCCTTCATCTCCAATTCATTGATGATCTTATTGATTGCCTTCTCATTACCCGGGATCGGGCTTGAACTTAATATTACAGTATCTCCCGGTGTAATGCTGACCTTACTATGGATATTAGCCGCGATACGGCTAAGCGCTGCCATATTCTCACCCTGACTACCTGTTGTAATCAATACAATCTGTTCATCTGGATAATTCTTCATCTGTTCAATACCAATCAACGTATTGTCCGGAATCTGAATAAATCCAAGTTCTGTTGCAGTATTAATTACATTAACCATGCTACGACCTTCGATCACAACCTTACGTCCATACTTATCTGCACTATTAATAATCTGCTGCACACGATCCACATTCGATGCAAATGTTGCAATAATCAATCGATTATTCTTATTCTCCGCAAACAGAACATCAAAGGTATGTCCTACTTTCTTCTCACTTGGTGTAAATCCCGGACGCTCTACATTCGTAGAATCAGCCATCAAAGCGAGTACACCCTTCTTACCAAGTTCTGCATATCTCTGTAAATCAATTGTCTCTCCAAATACCGGTGTGAAATCCACCTTAAAATCTCCCGTATGCACCAGAATTCCCGCTGGCGTATAGATAGCAAGACCAGAAGAATCAGGAATGGAATGATTTGAACGGATAAACTCAATTCGAAAACATCCCAGATTAATCGTCTGACCATGCTTGACAACTTTGCGTTTTACATTATTAAGCAGATTATGTTCTCTTAACTTATTATCAATCAGTCCCATTGTAAGCTTTGTTGCATAAATTGGGATATTGATTTCCTTCTCTACATAAGGAATTGCACCAATATGATCCTCATGTCCATGTGTCACAACAAGACCCTTCACCTTGTCAATGTTATCCTTAAGATATGAGACATCCGGAATAACCAGATCAATTCCTAACATGTCTTCTTCCGGAAATGCCAGACCACAATCGATTACTACAATCGTATCCTCATACTCAATCGCAGTAATATTCATGCCAATCTGCTCAAGACCTCCTAAAGGAATAATCTTCACGCTGGGAGCCTGCTCTGTTTTTCCCTTTCTGGCAAACTCACCCTTCTTTGTATTCATTTTCAAAACTCTACCTCCATATCACTGTCTTCCAACAACTCTTCAAATATTGGAAACAAATTCTCTAATTCTTTCTCATCATCAATAAATGTGTACGTACCAAATTCTGTATCCTGTCCTTCTTCCTCTTCTTTAAGGATATAGCAATCTCCTTCCTCTTCACCGTCATCCGCCGGTGCCACCAGATAATACGTAACTCCCATTAGCTGCGTCTGTTCTAATACATAGAATTCCACTTCTTCACCATCATCAAACGTAATTACAATTGTCTCTAATTCTTCCATATTCTTTCCTTTCTCTTTACAACGGGTGTGCATCTAAATAACTTTGCAAGATCACCGCTGCTGCCATCTTATCTACATATTCTTTTCGATTCTCACGACGCACGCCTGACTCAATCAAAATACGCTCTGATTCTACTGTTGATAATCGCTCATCCTGTAATACAACTTCTAAACCTGTTCTTCGTTCCAAGTGTTCCTTGAATTCTTCTGTAGCTTTTGCTCTCGTCCCTACCGTATTATTCATATTCTTCGGATATCCAAGCACAACAAAAGAAACCTTATACTCGTCAATGATCTCTTCAATCTTAGCTAAGGTCTTTCGTAACTTATTCTCCGACTTTCTTTCTATGGTCATAATAGGCTGCGCAGTAATTCCCAATTCATCACTCAAGGCTACACCAACCGTCTTAGTACCATAATCCAGTCCTAAAATCCGCATCTTCTGTCTCCTAATAGATTCATTCTGTTCTGAATCGTACCGCAAACAAGATTGTTAGATCGAATCTACTTCAATCTTGTCTCGATATAATTCTCCAACAGAACTTCGATAATCTCATCTCTCTCTGCCTTCATAATTAAACTTCTTGCATTCTTATAACTTGTAATATACGTAGGATCTCCACTGATAATATATCCTACGATCTGGCTAACCGGGTTATAGCCTTTCTCAGACAATGCCGTATATACCTGTGCAAGAATATCTGTCACTGGCAGGTTGTTATCTTTCACTACTTCAACAAATTGTGTATTAAATGTATTCTGATTATTCATAACCATCACGTCCTTATCTCGATACCTATATGATAATATAATTTTACAAAAGTTGCAAGTTTTAATATCTATACTTTACGATTTGATTCACCAGATCTTCTGTAGCATGTACATTTACTTTAACATATCTTTTTGTATGTCCTGTGAAATCTTCCATAGAATTTCCCACCATTTCCTCAATCAGCACTTCATCTTCCATTCCACGTAGAGATTGTTCATACGTTATCTTCTGTCTGTTTGTAAGCTCTAACAGTATCTCACTGCGCTCATGTTTCTTCTCCTCCGGAATCTGATCCGGCATCCGTTCCGCCACCGTTCCTGATCTTATCGAATATTTAAATACATGTATTTCATACAACTCTAACTGTCGTAAATGTTCTAATGTTATTGCAAATTCCTCATCCGTTTCCCCCGGAAATCCAACAATCACATCCGTTGTAATAGCTGGTCGGTCAAAATGTTGTCTTAACAGATTACACTTCTTCGCAAACTCTTCTATCGTATACTTACGATTCATCCGCCGCAGCGTCTCATTGCACGCACTTTGCAAAGATAAATGAAAATGAGGGCATACCTTTCCACTCTTGGTAATACGGTTCAGAAATTCCTCTGTAATAATCCGGGGCTCTAACGAACCCAACCGGATTCTTCTGACTTCCGGTATCTTGGCAATCTGCTCGATCAATCTGCCAAGTTCCATACATTCTAATTTTCCCAATCTTTGATCCACAAAATCCTCACTTTGCGTGTAATCAATCTCCTCTTCTCTCTTATGTTCACCCATCACAGAATCATATTGAACATCTTTCCCCTTAAAATCAATTCCATACGAAGAAATATGAATTCCGGTCAGAACAAATTCTTTCACACCAGTCTTAGCAAGACCACGGATCTCCTCTATAATATGTTCCGGTCTGCGGCTACGCACCCGTCCTCTCGTATATGGAATAATGCAGTAGGAACAAAACTGATTACATCCATCCTGAATCTTGACATAAGCCCGCTGATGATCCAAATGAGCTGAGCTAAGACTTCCCATCTCCTCATATTCGCCCGTCTTACCAATCTCCACATAGCAGTCATCCTCTGTCTTACCATCCATATATTCCCGAATGACCTGCACAATATCTTTCTTGCAGTTATTACCCACTACAATATCTACAAAATCTTCACCCTTTAATACATCATGCTCCGCATTCACATAACACCCTGCCGCAATCACAACTGCCTCCGGGTTACGTTTCTTCGCTCTACGTAGCATTTGCCTCGATTTTCTCTGTGCCATATTCGTAACAGAACAGGTATTTACAATATATATATCTGCCACATCCTCCGGCTCCACAACAATCATCCCTGCTGCGATCATCTTATCTTTCATGGCATCTGCTTCGTATTTATTTACCTTACATCCCAGATTCATAATAGCCGCTGTGAGCGGCTGTCTATTTGGTTCATTCTTCTTCATAAAATTAATTCCTTTTACATAAATTATACACATATCCGTCTTGACTTTTACTATTTAAAAAGTTATCATATTAACAGAAATGTCAAAGACATAATATTATTTTTAGGAGGACACGCTATGAAATCAGTTAAAATTTCTTTGAATTCAATTGATAAAGTGAAAAGCTTCGTGAATGACATTGCTAAGTTTGATGCAGAGTTCGATCTTGTCTCTGGCAGATACGTAATCGACGCAAAGTCTATCATGGGAATCTTCAGCTTAGATATCTCACAGCCAATCGACTTGAATATCCATGCAGAAGGTGATGACACAGAGATTATGAAGGCATTAGAGCCATACATCATCTAGTCATTAACAAGAGGATGCCAGGAAGAAAAGAACTTATCTTCCCATGACAGCCTCTTTTTTTCATGTACTTTTTCCATCCGCACTTGCTATACATTCTCCATGTGATCGCACAGATGATCTTCTTACAGTTACTTTTCTTACGCTTTCACAAGATCTTCAATTCTGGCTTCTACCACTTCTACAGAAGCATACGCTTCTTCCATCAATTGATCAATCACATCTGCTAATTTCTCTTCGGAACGCTTGATAATCTCCAGAATCGGTTTCGTTACCGGATGTTTGGCCACAAAGATCGTACAGCAATCCTCATATGGCAGAATTGAAGTCTCATACGTATCAATCTGCTCCGAAATATCTACAATTTCCTGCTTGTCCATACCAATGCACGGACGGAATACAGGCATCGTACACACTTCATTCGTACATGCTAAACTATGCATGGTCTGCGAGGCTACCTGTCCAATACTCTCACCCGTGATCAAAGCCTGACAGTTATTTTCTTTTGCAATATGTTCCGCAATCTTCATCATGTAACGACGCATAATGATCGTCAATTCCTCATGTGGACATTTTTCATAGATTGCAAGCTGAATATCTGTAAAATTTACAATATGAAGTCGAATCTTTCCTGAATATCCAGACACAATTCTTGCCAGGTCAATTACTTTCTGTTTAGCACGCTCTGACGTATACGGTGGTGCATTGAAATATACCGCCTCCAACTCCACTCCACGTTTGGATATCATATATCCGGCTACCGGAGAATCAATTCCACCAGACAGCAGCAACATTGCCTTGCCATTCGTTCCAACCGGTAGCCCACCGGCACCTTTAATTGTCTCCGAATACATATATACTCTTTCCCGCACTTCAATATTCAACATCACATCTGGTTTATGCACATCCACTGATAGATTCGGGAATTCCTCCAACAGATAATGTCCAATCTCACTATTCAGCTCCATAGACTTTAACGGGAACTTCTTATTCGTTCTTCTGGCATTTACCTTAAATGTCAATGCCTTATCTCCATAACATTCCCGCATATACTCAATTGCTTTATCCTTGATTGCGTCAAATGTCACCTGTTCCTCAACTACAATCGGGCAGATTCCTACAATACCGAATACCTTCTGAAGCTCCGCAATCAAATCTTCATAATCATATGCAGATTCTACCTCCAAAAAGATTCGCCCATATTCCCTGCGAATTGTAAACTCACCAAGAGATGTTACATGATTCTTAATCTGCTGACAAAGCACATCCTCAAAAACATAACGATTCTTGCCCTTTGTTCCAATCTCTGCATATTTAATTAAAAATGTCTTATATTCCATGATATTCTCACTTTCTCGTAAACTTTCTAAGTAGTGGTAAAATCTCTTCTAATACCTTTACTGTATATTCTGCTTCCTCTACTGTATTATACTCACAAAAACTGAAACGTAAAGTAGATTCTAACAAATCTTTGTCCAGTCCAATCGCCTGTAGCACTCCACTGATTGCCGGATGATTCGAGGAACATGCAGAACCGGCCGATACATAGATTCCTTTGTCCTCTAATGCATGCAATAACACTTCACTCCGTACTCCCCGGAAACTTAGACTTGCAATATGTGGAGATTCTCCCGAATTATCTGTCACGCCCTCTATCTTTGTTGCCCCTGCGATCAATGCATCCTTTACTGCCTGCATTTGCTTATTATTTGCATCTAGTCTGCCATACATGATCTCTGTTGCTTTACCCATACCAGCAATTGCCGCTGTATTCTCAGTTCCGGAACGCATTCCTTTTTCCTGTCCGCCACCATACAGCACCGGTTTGATCTTTACTTTACTATCTACAAATAAGGCACCGCTTCCTTTCGGTCCATGAATCTTATGCCCACTCATAGACATTGCATCAATTCCAACACGTTTCGGATAGATCACCCGCTTGCCAAATGCCTGAATTGCATCTACGTGGTATAAAATCTGTCTATCATGTTCCTTATTATACTGTTTAATAATTGTCGCAATCTCTTCAATCGGTTCTACTGCACCAATCTCATTATTGACTGCCATCGTTGATACTAATATCGTATCATCCATAAGGTTATCCTTTAAATGATCTAAATCCACTTTCCCATGTGCATCTACTTTCAGAAAAGTAACTTCAAATCCCAGCTCTTGCAGATACAGAACCGGATTGTATACCGATGCATGTTCAATCCCGGTTGTAACGATATGGTTTCCGGCCCGCTTATTCGCCAAAGCAAGTCCTAGTAAAGCAAGATTATTCGACTCTGTACCTCCGGATGTAAAGATAATCTCCTTTGATTCACATTTCAATTGTTTGGCAATACTATTTCTTGCATTACGCACATAGTTCTCCGCTTCAACACCTTTCAGATGCATAGAGGATGGGTTACCATAATCCTCATCCATTGTTTTCAGCATGATCTCCCGTACCTCAGGAATAATCTTAGTTGTTGCTGCATTATCAAAATATACTTCCATGATATTTACTTTCTACTCCTTTTCTCACTCTGCAGTCCCTGCCTTTTCATTGCTTGCCTTTTTGCGAAACTTATCATACAAACATATGCAAGCAAAGATAAAGATCCCTATCAAACTGCCAATTGCTCCCTGTACAAAATACGGTGTCTGATACCGGAATTCTACAACATGTTTTCCTTTTTTCAAAGGAACTCCTATCATAGTGTCTGCTACTTTCTTATACTCTATCTGTTGACCATCCACATACACCGCAAATCCATCCATCGCCTGAATAGAGGTCATCATAATTCCATCCTGTTCCGCCGTGATATTTCCCTTCACATAGGTGGAATCCATTTGCTCTATGTTATATACATTTTTTGATAACTTCTCATAAGCCTTTGCATAATTATCTTCATTGAACTTGGCAAATTGATACCACATAGAATTCTTCTCCCCAACACTAATGTCATGTGCTGCATAGATAATTATTTTCTGCCCTTTCTTTACTTTTCCAATATGTAATGTCTCCTGCATCTGGCGTTGCTCCGGCTCAAAATATGTCTGCTCACCATCAATCATTACACCAACCTGTTGCAGACTCTCACTATTACTAACCATATACAGATCCATATCTTCCTCTATCGTAAAATTAAGAGTCGTAACTTCCTGTCCCTTTGGTGCACATGCTGTATATTCATAATAATAGAAACCTTTATTCAAATATTCATCATTCGGATGTAACGTACTAACAATATCATTACAGGTCACCTCAGGATAAATAATATCAAAAATAGCATTCTCCCCTGTTGCATATTGGACAAACTGATTCTGCGCCTCGATTGGTCCTAATGTGGTTCCCTGCCAATCCAACACTTTGTCAGATGTCATATAGCCTAATCCAGCCAGACGTTTGGTCTTGTAAAGCGTCACATCCCCCTGTTGTCCAACTTTCTCTACATCACTAAAATTATACTCACTCATACTTGTTCCATAGCGAATATTAAACATCAGATTCAACAATGGCGAACCACCACAAAATTCATATGCAGACGTAGAAAAACATTGTCCCAATGAAACATGTAAATACACATCTGCGCCATTACAATAAGAGGCAAATATCTCATCCGACGGAAGCGACTCCATCAATCCCATATTTCTAGTACAATGCGCCATCTCGACGCGTTCACCATCCGCCAGCTGCAATCCATCAACTAATTTTTCCGTATCTTTTATATAATATTTATCTTTATAATCCGTTACATCATAAGCAGAAAAAATATATACTGCATTGGCAATCAATTCTCCCATTATCAATATACATAACACCGTAATCCATTGCGAACTCGTAATACTTTTTCTACACTGCAATACACAAATGATCTGATACAGTGCAAACAGCAAAATGGTGATCAGGTACGTATAGAATTCCTGATATTGTTGCACATTAAAAAATCCAACCACAATCAATACACACCCAAGCAGCAAAACAAAAACAACGCTCCTCAATCGAACCTCTTGTATATGCATAATCAACTGCATACATATGAAACACGATAAGAACACATACAGATATAGAAATCTATGATACACTGCATTCGGCACACTAAATCCGTGCCAAACATAACTCAATGCACCAATATATATACTTCCCGTAACCACAAAATATAAGATTGTAGTCTTAATCTTTTCTTTTTTCGGAATCTTTGTAAACAAATATAGTAGCAGGATACTCGCAACTCCTACTGATATATAGAGATTCGGTCGTAAATCCGTAACATCATATACTGTGTCAAACACAAATAATTTACTGATTGATTTCCATACATTCGCAATAATCGAAGAAACATATAATCTCTTATCCTGTTCTGTGATAGCGGAATATCTATTCGCAACACCAGCAACACATGGTATAATAACGACTAATCCACTTATTGCTGCCAAAAGAGAACTTGTCATAAACACAGCAAATTTACGCACTTTTTGTTTGACATCTGAATTCATGACAAAAACAAACCACAACAACAAAAAGATACATACCTGGTATGCGGTATAGAAATTACACAAGATTGCTAACGTTAACAAACAATAGTATCGCTTCCAGTACCCATCTTCCAACATCCGCTCTATCTCTAATAATAATAGCGGAAACAAAATGATTACATCATTCCAATTAAAATAAGCCACAAAATTCAGAATACAATTAGACAACGCAAATACACACCCTAAAGTAAGCGCAACCAATTTCTTATGTGATTTCATTTGATTAAATTTTGTGTGCATAAAGTAATATGTCATGGTAACCGCAATACAAGACCATTTCAAAACCATAACAATCTGCACTGTATTTTCAAGCCACCTCTTAGAAACTGCTACAATAAGTATTGTAAATGGTGAAACTAAATAATATGCAAAATTAAGGAAGAAGTCAAAGCCTCCCCCTGCATTCCAACTATAAAATAAAGATTCTCCTGAATGTATCTTATTCCATAATTCCACACATAATTGATAGTACTGTATTCCACTGTCTCCTCGTAATATACTTCCCCCTCCTACCAGCCATCCATTCCGGATAACAGAATGGATCACAACAATTAACCATGGAATTCCAAATGCTACAATATAAATTCCCTTATTCTTAAGAAGTTCTTTTACTTTTATCTGCAATACTCATACTTCCCTTCGCATAAAAAACTCATTGTAGAATTATACCATCATAACCCGCGTGAATGCAACAAAAAATGCCAACGTTTGATTATCAATAGGCTATCAAACATCAGCACTTTTTGCAAACAATTTTTATTTTATCTTAACTTTTGATCCAATTCCCTTCTTTCCAAGAATCTTCTTATAGTCTTTCTTTACTTTCTTTGGTACTTTAATCGTTGCCTTTGCTGAAATACCTTTAAACGCTTTTGCTCCAATACTTTGTTTCGTCAAAGAATCTGTCTTTATGGTAATCTGCTTTAACTTCTTACAACCAGAGAATGCACCTTTTCCAATCTTCTTCACATTAGAAGGAATTATCACTTTTTTCAAATTGGTACATTTGCCAAAGGCACTTTCTCCAATCTCTTCTACATTCACCCCAATTGTAACCGATTTCAACTTCTTGTTCTTTTCAAATGCGTTCTTTTCAATCGCTACCACTTTGTAAGTAGCACCGTTGATCGTCGCCTCCGAAGGGACTGTCACTTTGGTTGCATCTTTTGTAGGTGCTGCACCATAAGACACTGCCGGCATTCCATCACTTGCTGTTACCACACGATATGTAATGTGCGTAGATTGATCTACCACCTGCATATTCACATATATATTAGTATTATTGTTGGTGTTATTGTTATTAATAATTGTTACATTGGTTGGCTGATTATTAACTGGCAGCTGGACATCATCTTTCTTATCATCCTTAGGGTTATCTCCCTGTGGCTGCTTATCATCATCCTTTTTCCCTTCATCTGGATTCTTCGTCTCTTCTTTCTTTGGAATTACATCTGTATGTACATCAGAATACTCTGTTCCCATCCAAATTACTTTTGCAGTATACGTAATACTACCTTCTGCTGTAGAGGTCGCGTCTATTACTTTTGGATCTGCTACCGTACATTCTTTTTGTATAGTATGCCCGTTCACATCTTCTGTACATGTTTTGCAGGTAATGGTTGCATTAACAGCATATCCATCTTCCGTCTTGTTCCAGACAAATACCGGAGCTATATAATCATGTTCTCCGTATTCTCCGTATTCAGCACCGCACACTTCACATTGCGCCTTCTTCACACAGGTTGCCGTTCCACCCCGGTGTGCTTCCTCTGTAAATTGTTTTCCACATTTAGAACAACTTCCGGAATGCGTTCCATTTCCATTGTCCTTAACTTCATTCTTATTATGTCCTGTTGCAGGAAGCACCGTCTGCGCTAACGTAACCGCCGTCGTTCCTGCTGCATCCCTAAATACCTTTGCACATCTTTCACATTGATAATATTCAATATTACCTTCCTCTGTACAGGTTGCCTCTTTTGCAGCAATCTTCTTCATCTGATGAGAAAGTTTTGCGATCGTGTCCTGCTTTTCCGCTGTGTATTTTCTGCCATCTACCGTCTTAGCAAAGTTATATAAAATAGTTCCCTCTTTATCACAGGTTGCCTCGGTTAATATTGTACTGGTAACCTCTCCCGATACGGAATCATATGATTTCTGGTGATTTTCAACACCCGCATCACATCGCTCACATGTAAGAACTACTTTAACACTATATGTATCTCCATCCTTACTCCATTGATACTCCGGTTCACCATAGTTATGATTATTCACATCAACCGAGCCATAACCCGCTTTACAAACTTCACACTTTGCCTTACTTGTACAAGTTGCAGTTCCTCCTCGATGTGATTCTTTTGTAAACTGCTTTCCGCACCTAGAACAGGTTCCTGAATGCGTTCCATCTCCATTATCTGTAATCTCACTCTGATCATGTCCAGGCGCTTTAATTGTCATTTGTTCAATCGTTGTCTCGTTTACAGCTTTTTCATCCGTATAACACTTGCCGCAGGTCTCACATTGCCAGTATTGTTTGTTACCGTCTCCTTCACATTGTCCCACAGCCTTTGCTGCTACATAATTCAGTTTATGTCCGATCGCTGCTATCTCTCCTGTTGCTTGTCTTCCTTCAGAATATGATCTGTTATTCAAAACTGCCGTTGCGGTATAATACCGATCACCAGCCTCTGTACAAGTTGGCTGTTTGGTATCCACCTGGGTTACTGTACAATTCTTATCCTCTAATACATTCGTACATCCCGTAGCAGTACATGCCAGCCTTGCTGTTACTGTATATCCGTTCGTTGTCTTTGTCCATGTAAAAACAGGAGTGGCGTCATATGTATGTGGCAATAGATTTCCATAAGATGCACCGCATTTCGTACATACTTTCTTACTATGACAAGTTGCTGTCCCCCCTGCATGTTCTTCCTTTCCTGTTGTATGCCCACACTTGCTGCATACCTGTGAATGTGTTGTTCCATCCGTTCCTGCCTTGCATGCATAGGTATGTCCGGTTGCCTTTATAACAACCTCTGCATCTGTCAACAAATTCTTACTCGAATCAAATTTCTTCTTACATATACCACATTCATTATACGCAATATGTCCCGGTGTATCACAGGTTGCCGCTACTGCATTTACCGCTGTTAACTGATGTCCGGTTGCATCTATCTCAAATGCCTTATCTTCATAATCACTTTTTCCTGACACTGTCGCACGATATGTAACTGAACCTTTTGCAGTACAGGTTGCATCTGTTTTGCTCAGTTGCGTCATTGTACAATTCACAGTTTCTTTGTTACTACATACAGAACAGGTATATGCTGCTGTCGCGGTATAAGAACCATCTGCCTGCTTTGTCCATGCGAATACTGGTGTTCCATAGACATGTGAGCCCTTCTCACCAGTCACTGTCTTTTGATCTTTGAACTCTTTTCCATCATATGTTGCAGTTGCAGTATAAGTAGTTGTTCCCGCTTTCGTACAGGTTGTCTCTGTCGAAGTTGAGGTTATCGTGCAATTTACCCTCGTGTTAATATCATTACGACTACAGATAATGGTTGCCTTAGCAGACGCATTGTCTGATCCCCATTTAAATGTTACCGTATAATCATGTCCTAATGCGGCAATTGTCACACTCTGAAGTGTTGTTTCCTGAGTCGCAGCGTTATCTTTGTAATATTTTCCACATAACGTACATTGATAATAGAGACTATTCCCCGCCGTTATACAGGTTGCTTTTGTCGCCGCATGCGTCTCTAAATTATGATTATTATTCTTTGCGAGCACTACCTGAGCCGCCGTGGTAGATTTCGTTCCAGTCGAATCCAAAAAATATCGATGACATTTATTACACACCCAATAAGCAACATTACCCTCCGCCATACAGGTTGCTGCTTTTGCCGGATATGCTGTCATACTATGCCCTGCCGCACAAGAATCATCATTCGTATTCGAATACACGCCATCCGATATCTGATATACAATATGGTGTGTACTGTCTAATACCGGATAGTTATCCGTTGTTCCCACATCAACATTCTGTCTCCATACTACATCTGTACCGGAAGTACTTCCATTCAAGAGGTAAGCCGCCTTACCACTCTTAAAATCGCTTAGCGAAACACAATGAGCATCAGCCGCTGTCCCCGTATAATTGTCTACTCCCACAGCCTTGCTTGCATGGCTGCTATCACAATATGCCTTCTGAATCGTTCCCGTATTATATCCGGCAACACCGCCTAATCCCTCTGTACCATTACCGATCTCACCAACACTATAAACAGATGTTACACTTCCACTATTATAACCTACAACTCCTCCGCAATATGTTGATGCAGATGTCTCTATCTCATTACTACAATAAACAATCTTGCCTGCATTATTACCTGCTATTCCGCCAGATGTTGCCCCCTGTGTACCCGTAGCAACTGCCTTTCCATTACCGCTTACCTGACAATATTGGATAACTCCTGTACTCATATTCTGTGCACAGATTCCTCCTGCATAACTCTGTGTAGAAATACTACTGTTCTTCACATAACAATGATCGATCGTACCATAATTATATGCTACCACTGTCGCTGCTGCGTAGCCCCCGGTAAAGGTTGCCCCCTCTATCGTTACATTCTTAACCACTGCCCCTGCCGATATACTTCCAAACAGTCCACCATACACGTTGGATGTCACATCATTGCCTGTAGCCCCCTGATATGTCAGATTAGAGATGGTATATCCCCGTCCGTCAAAGGTATCATTATATCGCTTATTCTCCACATCATTTCCAATCCTGACCCAGTTGCTTGATGTGATCGTAATATCATTCATGAGGATTGCATTTGCAGCTTCCGAATTATTACCACTCACTTTACTCTTTAACCATATCAGATTTGCTTCACTTGTGATCTGATACGGATTGGTACTCGAACCATCCCCGCTGGTTGGTTCAACAGCCGTAACTGATGCCGCCTTCACATTCTTTGCCGGAACATTCACTCCGCCGATTGCCATAATCCCTATCATTAACCATGCCAGCATCCTGCTTTTTCCTTTTCTTCGTTGCCTGTAACCCATCTTCATACCTCCTACATATCATTTTCCCTATTGCTATTCTTGTTTGATACTAAATATTCTTTCCGGTTGTTGTATTCATTCACCATTACAGAAAGTCTAACTTAGATTATATCATTTTATAACACGAAAATCTATCACGAAATCAATAATAAACAACAAAAAAGAACCCGAAAACAGTCATTTTCACATAACTGTAATCAAGCTCTAACCTTCCCACGTACTACCTTCCCCCATCAACCCGCAGCACTTCTCCATTCACAAAAGAAGCCTGCTCGGATGCAAGAAACAGTACTGCGTCTGCAATCTCTTCCGGTCTCGCCATCCGCTGCATTCCCGTCCGGTCAATCACTTTCTGTAATTCTTCTTCTGACTTATAATGTCCCATCTCTGTCTCGGTAAGACCCGGTGCAACCGCATTGACACGGATATGATATCTGCCAAGTTCCTTGGCGATAGACCGTGTTGCCCAGATAAGTGCAGCCTTACTGGAACCATATGCCAGATAACCCGGATTCGTCTCAATTCCACCCACAGAAGCCATGTTAATAATACTTCCACGATCTTGACGCATCATGATCTTAGATACCAGCTGCATAATGTAGATTTGTGAAAAATAATTGACCTGAAAGACCTCTTTGAGATCTTTCAGCGGTGTCATCTGCAACAACGCTCCATATGGCATCCCTGCGTTATTGACCAACACATCGACAGACTTTTTCGTCTTACGGATCATAGATATCGCCTGCTTGATCTCATCCTCTGAGTTCAGATCAAAATATACCGGTTCGATCGTCACCTGATACTGTTTAGCCAGATCCTGCATATCCTGTTCAAATTCGGAGGATGTCCGTCTTGCACAAGCCCAGATATTGGCACCATTTGCAGCAAATTTCTCTACAATATTACGTCCGATTCCCCGATTGGAACCGGTAATGATACAATTGTAACCCTCTAATAATCTTGTCTCCATAGTTCTCCATTTCCTTTATGCAATCTTCTCATTCGCATACCTTAGTACATATAAAGCACCGGAATCGGCATCATCCGCCCAGACGCTACTCTGCCTCCAACCCAAACATCAACAACGACAGCACAACCATTCCCGCCGTCTCTGTGCGGAGAATCCGGTGTCCGAGCGAGATCACTTTCCCACCAATCGCTTCTATCTGTGCAATCTCCGACGGTTCAAATCCACCTTCCGGACCAATGAATATGCCAACAGAACGTCCATCTGTAATATCATGAATCACCTGCTTTGAATATTCCATTCCTTCTGCACTTTCATATGGAACGATCACACTATCCAGAGATTCCGCATACTGTACAGCCTCTCCCATTGTCATGATTGATTTCACTTCAGGAATCCTGCCACGCTTGGACTGTTTGGCTGCACTTAATGCAACTCCATTCAGACGCTCTATCTTCTTAGCAGCCTTTTTCTCATCTAATTTCACAACACAGCGTTTCATCATGACCGGTACAATCTCGGCAACTCCTAACTCAACTGCTTTCTGTACGATCTGTTCCATCTTATCTCCTTTTGGATATCCCTGAAACAGAACGATCTTCGCCGGCAGTTCCCGGTTATTGCCAAACACATCTACTACGCGGAGCAATACCTCCTGTGTATCTGCGTCATAGTCCTCAATCTCGCACAGATATTCTTTCTCCCCCTGATCGGTTACGAGAACCTCTTCTCCTGTCTTCATACGAAGCACGTTATGAATATGGTTATAATCTTCTCCACTGATCCGGATCGGTTCCTGTAATAACTGCTCCGGACTCACAAAAAAACGGTACATACTTCACTCCTCTTACTTCGCTACAATCGACACCCACTCGCCCATATAGGTCGTATCCACAATCTCAAATCCGTTCCGGATCAATGCATCTTTTACTGCCTGCTCTTTTGTGTTGATGATGCCGGATGTAATGAACACGCCATCTTCTTTCATAAATGGGCGCACCTCTGCCGATAATGGAATAATGATATCCGCCAATATATTCGCAACTACAATATCATACTGTCCGACGCTGGCAGCACCTTCTGCAAATTCCTTGTCCTCGATCAGATTTCCTAATACAATCGTATATTTCTCTTCCGGGATATCATTTAATGCCAGATTCGCCTTGCTCGCCTCAACAGCAAGTTCGTCAATGTCAACACCATATATCTTACTTGCTCCTAATTTCATCGCAACAATGGACAGAATACCACTTCCGCATCCCGCATCCATCACAGAGGTTGTTCCATCCGGCTTAATATACTTCTTAAGGTTTGCAATACATAACTTCGTTGTCTCATGTGAACCAGTTCCAAATGCAACACCTGGATCAATATGGATCACAATATCATCCGGCTTGGCATCTGCAATCTCCGTCCAGGTTGGCTGGATCACAATATTATCCTCTAAACGGAACGGATGAAAGAATTCCTTCCAGTTATTGATCCAGTCCTTATCCTCCGTCTCACCAAGCGAGATCTTACCCGTTCCTACCGGCAGATAAGCCGACATTTCTTTTAACTGTTCTGCAATATAATTGCACAAGTCCTTGACATCAATCTTATCATCAATATAACAGGATATCTCTGCCACGCCATCATCCGGAGGCAATTCTGGCAGAATATCAATAAACATCGCCTTTGTATCTGCCTCTGACAAAGGAATCTTGTCCTTTACCTCGATACCCTCTACTCCATATTCATCTAATACATAACTCAACATATCGGTTGCCTGAGTCGTTGTCTCTACCGTTACTTTCGTCCATTTCATACCGATTATACTCCTCTTCTATATACATGCTTCATAGCTGTTCACTTCCTCTATTGTACCTATATTCATTCCAACATACAAGTATAAATACATATTTTCACAAAAACAAAATGAAGGCAAAAATACCGCTACACGATAACAAATCATGTAACGGTATTATCTCTTTCTCTATTCTCAGCGTTTCTTACCGAAACCTTTCTTCTTGTGTCCACCGAAACTGAAGTCTCCTGCAGAATCCGTAGATCTTCTTGCAGTAGAACCAGTTGCTTCATCAAAGTTATTAAGAATTGTCTTCTGCTCTTCTGTCAACTTATCTGGCACCTGAACAACCAAAGTAACATAATGATCACCACGTACATTCTTATTACGAAGTGTCGGAACACCCTTGCCCTTCAGCTTAATCTTAGTATCTGTCTGTGTTCCCGGCTTAATCTCATATTCCATCGGACCATCGATCGTATTGATCGTAATCGTTCCGCCAAGTGCTGCTTGTGTAAATGTGATCGGTTCTGTAGAAAACAGGTCATACTCCTGACGCTGGAACTGTGGATGTCTGTCAACCAATACAGTAACAAGCAAATCTCCTCGTCCGCCACCATTGACACCAGGTTCACCCTTCTCGCGGATACGGATACTCTGTCCGTTATCAATACCGGCTGGTACAACTACCTGAATCTTCTTCTTGCTCTTCACATAACCAGTACCAGAGCACTGTGTACACTTATACTTAATGACTTTACCAGTACCAGAACACTCTGGACATGTCTGTACATTACGAACTACACCAAATAACGACTGCTGTGTAAATACAACCTGACCTTTACCATTACATTTCGGACAAGTCTCCGGGTTATGTCCCGGCTGTGAACCGGTACCATGACATACAACACATTCGTCTTTCAGTGGTAATTCCAATTCCTTCTGGCAGCCAAATACAGCTTCGTCAAATTTCACACGAACACTGGTCTTAATGTTGGCACCTTTCATCGGACCATTCGATTGACGGGTTCTTCCACCACCGCCAAACATATCTCCAAAGATATCTCCAAAGATATCTCCCATATCACCAAAGTCAAATCCACCGAATCCAGCTCCACCCATGCCGCCATTTGGATCAAATGCAGCGTGACCGAACTGATCATACTTTGCTCTGGAATCCGGATCACTTAATACCTTGTAAGCTTCAGAAGCCTCTTTGAACTTTGCTTCTGCTTCCTTGTCTCCCGGATTCATATCAGGATGGTATTTCTTGGCAATCTGTCGGTAAGCTTTCTTTAATTCTGCATCTGTTGCATTCTTTGCAACGCCAAGAACCTCATAATAATCTCTCTTTGTTTCTGCCATCTTCCTCACCTTTATCGACTAAGAGTACCCACGGTCTCTATTGAGACCGTGGGACTATCATTTCAAAGTATCAATCCGGATTATAACTCTGTATAATCTCCATCTACAACATCACCCTCTGAGTAATCAGCAGGACCTGTTGCTCCGGTTCCTGCATTTGCTCCAGGACCGTTCTGCTCATACAGCTTAGCAAATAAGTTCTGAGCGCTTGTCATCAATGTCTCTTTTGCATTCTTAAGCTGTTCTACATCATAGTCGCTCATATTCTCAGGATCTGTACTCTCTACCAGATTCTTAAGTGCCTGCAGATCAGCCTCAACCTTGGTCTTATCCTCAGCTGGAAGCTTATCACCAACATCCTGTAATGCCTTCTCAGTCTGGAATACCATTGCATCTGCATCATTTCTAGCCTCGATCGCATCTTTTCTCTTCTTATCCTGAGCTTCATACTCAGCAGCTTCTTTTACTGCTCTCTCGATATCATCATCTGACATGTTAGAACCTGCTGTAATTGTAATATGCTGCTCTCTGCCTGTTCCAAGATCCTTCGCAGATACATTAACAATACCATTGGCATCAATATCAAATGTAACTTCGATCTGAGGAACACCACGTCTTGCAGGAGCAATACCATCGAGACGGAAACGTCCTAATGTCTTATTATCTCTAGCGAACTGTCTCTCACCCTGTACAATGTGGATATCTACTGCATCCTGATTATCCTGTGCTGTTGAGAAGATCTGGCTCTTCTTCGTTGGGATTGTTGTATTTCTCTCGATCAATCTGGTTGCAACACCACCCATTGTCTCAATAGAAAGTGAAAGCGGAGTAACATCCAACAATAAGATCTCACCGGCACCTGCATCACCTGCTAACTTACCACCCTGGATAGAAGCACCAATTGCAACACACTCATCCGGGTTAATACCCTTGAATGGCTCTTTACCTGTTAACTGTTTAACCTTTTCCTGTACAGCAATGATACGTGTAGAACCACCTACTAACAATACCTTATCAAGTTCTGAAGCAGTAAGACCTGCGTCCTTTAATGCTGTCTGAACAGGTACTGCTGTTCTCTCTACCAAATGAGCTGTTAACTCATCGAACTTTGCTCTTGAAAGGTTCATATCAAAATGTTTCGGACCATCTGCTGTTGCTGTGATGAATGGAAGGTTGATGTTCGTTGTAGTAGAAGAAGACAACTCTTTCTTAGCCTTCTCTGCTGCTTCTTTCAATCTCTGCATTGCCATCTTATCACCTGATAAGTCAACACCTTCCTGTTTCTTGAACTCATCTAACATGTAATCTGTGATTACGTTATCGAAATCATCACCACCAAGCTTATTATCACCGGCTGTTGCTAATACTTCAATGACACCATCACCAATCTCAATGATAGATACATCAAATGTACCACCACCTAAGTCGTATACCATGATTCTCTGCTCGTTCTCGTTATCCAAACCATATGATAATGCAGCAGCTGTTGGCTCGTTAATGATACGCTTTACATCCAAACCTGCGATACGGCCTGCATCCTTTGTTGCCTGTCTCTGTGCATCTGAGAAATATGCAGGAACAGTAATAACAGCCTCGCTAACTTTCTCACCCAAGTAACTCTCTGCATCGGATTTCAACTTCTGAAGAATCATAGCTGAGATCTCCTGTGGAGAATACTTCTTATCATCAATTGTTACTTTGTAATCTGTACCCATATGTCTCTTAATAGAAGAGATTGTCTTATCTGCATTGGTTACTGCCTGACGTTTTGCAGGTTCACCAACCACACGCTCACCAGTCTTTGTAAATGCTACAACTGATGGTGTTGTTCTTGCACCCTCTGCATTGTTGATAACAACCGGCTTACCACCTTCCATAACGGCTACACATGAATTTGTTGTTCCTAAATCGATACCAATAATTTTACCCATGACTTTGTCCTCCTAAAACTCTATAATCATATATATTGTTTACCAAAATACCTGCCACTGGCAGCTTTTTGGATGCTTAGCAACTAAAAATTAATTAGTTTGCAACTTTAACCATACTGTGACGAAGCACTTCATCCTTGTACATATAACCCTTCTGAAGTTCTTCTGCTACTATGTTCTCTCCTAACTCCTCATCTTCTACATGTAATACTGCATTATGGAAATCCGGATCAAACTGTGTACCCTCTGCATTCATTGGTTTCACACCAACATCTTCAAGGGTTACGATCATCTGCTTATAGATCTTATCAACACCTTGTTCAAACGCACGATCCTTATCTTCTTCCGGGATAGCTGCTAGCGCTCTCTCAAAGTTATCAACTACCGGTAATAATTTCTCAAGAACCTCTTTGGCGCCTATGTCATACATCCGCTTAGATTCTTTCTCATTACGGTTTCTGGCATTCTCAAACTCTGCAAGCAAACGCTTATATCTGTCATTCGCTTCTTCTGTCAGTTCCTTCTGTTTCTCTAACTCAAGTTCTAATGCCTTGTTATTGCCGCCGCTTCTTCGACTGCCTTTCTTTGCCTTAGTTGGCTTCTTTTCTGTATCCTCTGAAACTTCTTTGGCTTCTTCAACTGCTGTCTCTTCAGTGGATTCTACCGCAACTTCTTCTACAGTCTCTTCTACTGCTTTACCGGTAGGTTTGTTCTTCTTATTCGCACTGTTCTTCGCACTGCTTTTCTTCTTTTCTTCCACTTTGACACCTCTAATCTTTCTTCTTAAATATTGTATCTAACTCACCCGTCAGATTCTTCAGGGTGTTGACGACTTTCTTATAGTCCATACGTTTCGGTCCGATAATACCAATCGTTCCCTTTGCACCCTCTGCTAATTCATAGGTTGCTGTTACAATACTACAATCCTTCATATTAGAAACCGGTGCTTCCTCTCCGATATAGACCTGAATACCATTCGTATTCTCACTGTTCATAGACTCATCAATCAATTCATCTAATCCCTGTCGATCCTCTAATGCCTCTAGAAGCTTCGTCGTCTGTTCGATATCTCCAAGTTCCGGATACTTTAACATATTCGTTGTACCACTTGTATAGATCTCGACTTCATCTGCTTCATGAATGGCCTCTGCGATTCCCTGGAAAATATTCTCCATGATATCTGCAAACTCTCCAGCCTGAGACTTGATCGTCTGAATCATCTCTAAATTGATGTCCTGTAGGGATGCTCCCTGTAAAAACGTATTCAGCAGGACATTCAGCTTAAGAATCTCATCATTTTCCAGCATCCGGTCTACCTGCATCAGCTTATTCTTGATCACATTACCATCTACTACGATAACCGCCAATAGCTGATTCTCATCTACCTGAGACAACTGAATGAACTTAAGTTTAATGTTCTGATATTGTGGTGCTGTAACAAGTGTTGCATAATTCGTATTGTATGCCAATACCTTGGCAACCTGCTTCAGCATGGATTCCATCTTATCAACACGTTCAAGCAATTGTGTCTTCATCTCTTGCATCTCGGTATCTTTCTCTGCCATCATATGGTCTACATATAACCGATAGCCCCGATCTGTCGGAACACGCCCCGCAGATGTATGCGGCTGCATGATCAGTCCCAGTTCTTCTAAGTCTGCCATCTCATTCCGAATCGTTGCAGAAGAAAGGTTCAGATCTGTATATTTGGAAATGGTTCTTGAACCAACCGGTTCACCCGTCTCTAGATAATTAGAAATGATTGCTTTGAGTATCTTCTGCTTCCTCTCATCTAATTCCATGTATCAGACCCCTTTCCTTCTTTTTGATTATTAGCACTCAACTTATCCGAGTGCTAACATCTGAATATAATGTACCACCCACCCATACGTTTGTCAAGAAAAAAACAAGAAAATTTGTGAATATTTTGTGTGTATACAGATTCCATTTTTGAAAAACTATTTTTCCGTTTTCTGTGCAGGTGTCCATATATTCTCGATCTGTTCCGGCGACCGCAACAATACATCTACATGCTTTTTCAAATCCAGTGCATGATCATAATATACTTTCTGTTGCTCTTTTGAAAAATCCGAATATGACGTTCCATCTTCATTCTGTATCATATACCGGGTATCGACCGGATATTCTTTTCGCATTGCTATATTATAATAATTTTGATCTGCCAAAGGCATACCAAGCAGTTGTATCAGATACGTTGACAGATAAGATGCACTCACATTTTCTCCCTCACCCGTATTCTGCCAGTCATAATTTCCCCAGATTACATACGGTGTAGAATAGGCCATATCCTTTTCCCCACTTTTCAGCTGATCGAGCGCATAACTTGGTGCATGATCCCCAAAAAACACAACTATGGTCGGCTCATTTTGCTGTTTCAGATAATCTGTCAGCTCCCGCAATGCTTTCCCACTCTTAGCAATACCGCTCACATATTCCTGTACCCATCGTTTTTTATTCGGGCCATAGCCCAACTCATCTGCATATGTCACAGTAATATCATTTGGTGCATTTTCCTTCTCTTCTCCATTTAAAATTGCAATATGATTTGCGATTGACACTGCAAAGCAGAACATAGGCTTTCCTTCCTGCTTGCTTTCATATTGCAGAATAATTTCTTTCGTCAACGATTCATCTGATATATAACCACACATATCCTGATACGTCATACGGGAACGATCAATAAACCGTTCAAATCCCAATCTGGGATAAGCTACATACCGATTCCAGAATTTACCGTCGTAAGGGTGAATCGCTAAAGTTGTATATCCCTGATCTTTCAGATATCTGGCAAAGGATGGCTGATTCTTTGCAAAATACTCCTTATACGGCACACTTCCAGTATTCATCCCCCTGGTATTCCAACCAGTCAGAAATTCAAACTCTGTAAAATGTGTACCTCCACCATATACATTAACATAGAGATTACCCGCAAGTCCTTCTTTGCATACCGCACGATAAGCCTTCATCGGGTCCTCACTATAAGTGACCATTCCTTTCAGCCAGTCCAGATCATAGAACGCTTCGCTCATGATCACAATAATATTGGGTTGTACTTCGGAACTTTTCTCAGATGCTCCTCCTTCTTTTTTTCCTGCATTCACATATTTCTCATAAGAATTCCATGCCTCACTTACGGTATACGGTGTACGTTCCTTTTCCTGAAAAAGGCTCTGCGTCCAATATACAAGCGGACCTGTCTGCTCCGAACTAACAGCACTCGTCAACTGTTGCACTGCACTCTTCTTTCCATCTATTATAGAAAATGTGATAAGCCCCGCCAGGCAGAGAATGCAGCCGGTCAGACACATTTTCCGATAGTTTCCCCGACTTGCAACTGCTTTACTTACACGTACATCTAAAAAGATCCACAAGAAAAGTGTAACAATCATCGAAAACACAGAAAACCATGTTCCTTTCCACATATGGAATTCCGCATCCTTAACAACCTTAACCGCCTCTGACAATTTAGACAGATCTGAAAGTGTTACACATTCATTTAATGCATTCCATTTCATATTATTGATCACACCGAAAACCAATGTGAAAACACCTGTTATCATATATCCCGGTGTCATCTTCTTCGTTAAATTATATATAACAAACAATATCGTTGCATACAACCACACGGCATATCCAATATAATACAGATTATCCGCCGACAGCCACCCGGATATGGCATTCCAGTCAGCAAAAGTGATACATTGTAGCTGTATAACCAATAATAGTGCCTGTAATACAATACTTACAGGCACTACCATATACAAAAATAAGCTCTTATGAATAGATTCTTTCATGCATTCAACTCTTCTTTCTTCTTATGTTCGTTTTACAAAGGTATGATTACATTTCGGGCAACGGATATTCACTTTGTTCTTGCCCTTTGGAACACGGATTACCTGATGACACTCATCGCATACAAAATATACATATTCTTTATCCAGAATACTCTTGCATTTCATGCGGGTCATCAATTTCAACAATCTCGCTTCTAACACTACCTTCCCCATATAACGCATGTAGAAATCATTTTCTCTCTTGCGCTTATCCACATTCTTAGAGAACACTCTCAAATAACATAATACGACAAATGCGGCTCCCAACAATAGAAATATCTTATTCTTCGTAAATAATGCCGCAACCACATACAAAAATCCTACTAACATGATCAGATTATTCAGTTCATCTAATCCGCACCGCCGTCCCATTGCTTCCTTAATATCCTCCCGGAGCATGGTGATATACTTCTGTAACATTCTATTCGCCTCCTGCTACGCTTTCTCCCACTACAACATAAATTCCGCCATTACTGTATTACTCACATCAATTCCCTGATCCGAAAGAAAGATCCTGTCATCCCCTTCTACGAGTAATCCTTGCTGTGTATATTTCGCAATCGGTCTTGCATAGACCTGTTCAATTCCCACATCAAAGCGTTTTCGGAATTCTTCCCTGCTTATTCCCAGCCTGCAGCGCAGACCTAAGAACATGAACTCTTCCATCTCATCCTTACGCTTTTGGAAATGCAGATCTTTATAATAATCACGAATAAACTCTAACAACGCATTATTCTCATACGCACGATACTGTTCTAAATGAGAGTTCCCGCTGCCTGCTTCCATTCCCATCTGTGCATATATTCCATATGCATCATCTAATCCATAGACATCTTCATCCTCATATTCATACGCATGATACATCGATGTATATTCATCCCCTTGCATTCCATCACTTTGCAGGAACCGTGCAATATATTCCTCCATATTCTCCGTACCATGAAACCGGATCTTTTCCTGCTTTGCATTCTCCATATCCACAGTCAGATAAGAGGATGCACCAAGTCCAAGTCCTAGATATTCTCCACCTGTCCAATATCTTAAATTATGTCTGCATGCATACCCAGGTCTCGCATAATTCGATATCTCATATCGTTCGTATCCATTCTCCATCAGCATTGTCTTCGTCTTTGCATATAAGGTCCGATCCTCTTCCTCCGTCGGAAGAAGGGCAAGTAACGTCTCATTCTCTGCCAACGGCGTCTCGTCTTCTACAATCAGACTATAGGCCGAAATATGCTCCGGCTGCAGATCAGCAACACGTTCCAATGTATGAATATACGATTCCTCAGATTCACCCGGCAAGCCGGACATGATATCCACATTGATATTGTCAAATCCTGCCTTTCTTGCCTCCTGAAACGCTGTCAAAAACTGTTGATAATCATGTACACGATTCAAAACACGAAGCATCTCGTCATTAGCACTTTGCAGACCGATACTTAACCGGTTAATTCCTATCCGATGATACATCGATAATTTGTCCGGTGTAAGACTATCTGGATTCCCCTCTATGGTGATCTCAGCAGATTCTTCCACTGTGAATGTCCGCCGGACGGTCTCTAATATCTGTTCTAGCAGATCCTCATTCATAAAAGAAGGAGTCCCCCCACCAATAAAGATCGTAACCACACGATAAGTCTTTGCCATCTCTTCGTAAGAAGAGATCTCTTTACACAACGCTTTGACATATTGTGCCTGTTCTTCCTGTCTGCAACCACCGAAAGATAAGAAATCACAGTACAGACATTTGGACTTACAAAACGGTATATGAATATATAAACTTAGCTGTCTTGTCTCCTTATTCATCATCTAACTTCAATACGCTCATAAACGCCTTCTGCGGAATCTCTACATTACCAATCTGGCGCATACGCTTCTTTCCTTCCTTCTGTTTCTCTAACAGTTTCTTCTTACGTGAGATATCACCACCATAGCACTTGGCAAGTACGTCTTTGCGGAGTGCTCTTACCGTCTCCCTTGCGATGATCTTACTTCCGATTGCCGCCTGGATCGGTATCTCAAACAAATGTCTCGGAATCTCTTCTTTTAATTTCTCACACATCTTACGTCCACGTTCATATGCCGTATCTGCATGCACAATGAAAGAAAGTGCATCCACTTCTTCCTTGTTGATCAAGATATCTAACTTCACAAGATTAGAACGAACATAACCATTCAGTTCATAATCAAAGGAAGCATATCCACGCGAACGGGATTTCAAAGCATCAAAGAAATCATAAATGATCTCATTGAGCGGAAGATCATACTTAAGCAATGCCCTTGTCTCTTCCATATATTCCATACTCTTATAGACACCTCTGCGTTCCTGACAAAGCTGCATAATCGCACCTACATAGTCCTTCGTCACCATAATCTCCGCAGATACAAACGGTTCTTCCATATATTCAATCTGCGATGGATCTGGCAGATTTGATGGATTCGTCAATTCAATCATCTCACCATCTGTCTTATGCACCCGGTACACAACACCTGGTGCTGTCGTCACAAGATCAAGATTATATTCTCTCTCCAAACGTTCCTGCACAATCTCAAGATGCAGCAAACCAAGAAAACCACATCGGAATCCAAAACCTAACGCAATAGAAGTCTCCGGCTCATAACTTAATGCGGCATCATTCAGCTGTAACTTCTCTAATGCATCACGAAGATCCGGGTACTTTGCTCCATCTGCCGGATATAATCCACAATACACCATTGGATTGGCTTTCTTGTATCCTGGCAACGCCTCTGCACACGGATTGTTTGCGTCTGTAACCGTATCACCAACACGAGTCTCCTTGACATCTTTGAGACTTGCCGTAATATATCCAACCATACCTGCTGATAATTCTTCCTGTGGAATAAACTGCCCTGCTCCAAAAATTCCAACTTCCACAACTTCCACCGTTGCTCCCGTTGCCATCATCTTGATCACACTACCCTTGCGTACCGATCCGTCAAACAAACGGCAGAATATGATAACTCCTTTGTAAGCATCATATTTGCTGTCAAAGATCAATGCCTTCAGGGAACCATTCACATCCCCGCTTGGAGCCGGAATCTTGGTAACGATCTGCTCTAACACCTCTTCCACATTAAGGCCTGTCTTTGCCGAAATTCTTGGTGCATCCTGTGCCTCAATTCCGATCACATCTTCAATCTCATTCACCACACGATCCGGATCTGCACTTGGAAGATCAATCTTATTAATAACCGGCATAACTTCAAGATCATTATCAATTGCCAAATATACATTCGCAAGTGTCTGTGCTTCAATTCCCTGTGCAGCATCTACAACTAAGATTGCTCCTTCACATGCAGCAAGACTTCTAGATACCTCATAATTGAAATCCACATGTCCCGGTGTATCGATCAGATTAAAGATATATTCCTGTCCATCTTTTGCCTTATAGACAATACGGACTGCCTGTGCTTTGATCGTGATACCACGTTCTCTCTCTAACTCCATATTATCCAATACCTGAGCCTGCATCTCCCGTTCTGTCAGCAATCCTGTCTTTTCTATGATACGATCTGCTAAGGTTGATTTCCCATGATCGATATGTGCAATAATACAAAAATTACGAATCTTACTCTGGTCTGCGTGTGCCATTCTCTTTCTCCTCTATCTCGTTCATCAGCCTGTTGCGGCTGTATTCTTTCGTCCTATATTCAAAGACAATCCACTTTATTGTAGCACAACTTTATTGTTTACTCAACACTTTATCAAGTATTGCCGCTAACGGTTCCATCGCATTTTTCTCCTCTTCTACAGTATTTGTCTGCGCACCCACTTCAATCAGACAAGCCCTTGGCATCAGATGCATATTGAATCGTAAACTTTTCACATAGATCTTTCTTACGTAATCCCCATATAATTCCTTTCCAGCCAGATACATCTGAAAACTAAATGCCAGATTCTCATTCCGATAAGGATTATACAGATACGCAATCTCCCCATTTCGATTAGACCGGCTGACTCCATTTAAAAACATAATCTTCGCCGTCTGCTTTCCATTAATATCCGTCACAAGACGGATATCTTCATCCACTCCGTCCCGATGCAGATCGATCACCACCTCAATCGACGGATTTGCCTCTAATATCTTCGACACATTTGCATATGCCATCTCGTATGCTCGATTCCGGTCCAAAGAACCATCGATCACATCATACAACGTCTCATCATGATACGTCGCAATGCCATATTGTTTTTCCAATATTTCCTCTAGATACGCTCCCACACCTATAATGGTATCTTCTTTCACTCCCTCCCTGCTATCCACAAAACTTTCAGATCCGTGTGTATGATAAATAAGAATCTTGTCCGTACTCATGTCCCGAAGATCTGAAACATGCAGATCCGTATCTAACAGATTATTCATTGTCATTTCTTCTGCAGACAGACTCGTATTACTATCTACAACAAATATCTTATTAAGCAGAAACTCCGGTTCACTTAACTTCTCCCTTGTATACGTTGTTCCGACCGTCTCATTCGTCACCGGTATGGTATTTTCCGTGGTTACCGGATGTTCTTCCACCGCCAGATCAGTATTTACCGGCACATCTCCTTCATCCTCATAGAACCACTCTGGTACATCGTACCCACTAGTATAAACTGCCTCCTGTACCCCATATTCTTTTTCGTATGTAAAAAGCGGAATCATCATAGATGCGATATATTCCGTCAGACTCTTGACAGAATCCATTGGTATTTCCATAAGAACCCATATCAGGAACAGTACACTCACCACCTGACACTTCCGCTTTCTTTTTGGATTGTTCTGATTATAATTCATACTATCATCATATTCAGACTTTCCTGATTGTATGTCATCACGCCGCAAAAACCGCCTGATTAATTGCTTCAGAAATCGTATAACTAATTCGCTTTACAGCCTCATCAATATCCTTTGGAGTCACAAACATATCTTCCAGATAAGGTGTCACCATCTCACATGCAAGTTGATACCGTTCTTCTTCATTGAATTTCTTCAGCACATTTTTTGCTGACTGCTTGCCAATCGCATCTACTAATATATCCATCGCATCATTCACGATCGTTGGCACTGCAATTACTGTCGGCACCCCAATTGCCAGCACCGGAATCCCGACGCTCTCCTCATTGATTGCATTTCTGTGATTGCCTACCCCAGACCCCGGCGTAATTCCGGTATCCGCCAACTGAATGGTCTTATTCAATCGATCCGACTCTCTTGCCGCTAACGCATCAATCACGATCAATAACTCCGGTTTGATCTCATCGATCAGGGCTTTTAATACTGTAACTGCTTCCATACCGGTCTGTGCCATAACACCCGGTGCAATCGCACTTATTTCTGCACTATGGGAAATGATTCCTTCCTTTAACAAATGCCGGGTTACATATAAGTTGTCGATCACAAACGGTCCTAATGCATCTGGTGTCACTTCCCGGTTGCCAAGTCCCGCTACCATGATCCGTTTCTTATTTCCTACAAACTGCCGTAGATGTCTGGCTAACACCTCCATCATCGGCTTATGAAACTCCTCATCTGCCCTCCGAAGCTGTTCACTTTCCAATGTAATATATGTTCCAACCGGCTTTCCTAACTGCATCGCTCCCTGCTCATTTTCAACTACAATACGAACTTCCTTAATATCGGTATCTCCGTTATTCTTTGTCATCACATGCACACCTTTGATCGGTTCATCACTTTGAATTTCCTCTTTCATCTCCACTGCTAAGTCTGTTCTGCCACGCATACAAATTGCCTCCTTTTTACATTCCTATACAAACTATTTCCACTTGTTGGAATATTTATTCATTTCTACCTTTTTCGTCCCGTAAATTTTGAAAAAGATATTGACAAAGTATGGAAGATTATGTATGATAAGCAAGTATGTTTACATTAGATTGTCCGTGTCCGGTTTTAATGTAAAACCATAACATATATCATATTTAGAGAATGGAGGTGTTTTCATTGGCTAATATCAAATCTGCAAAGAAGAGAATTAAGGTTATCGAGACAAAGACTTTAAGAAACAAGATGGCGAAATCTAAGTTAAAGACTATCATCAAGAAGTTCGAGGCTGCTGTAGCTGCTGGCGATAAGGCTGCTGCTGAGGCTCAGTTAAAGGTTTGTACATCTGAACTTAGCAAGGCTGCTGCTAAGGGCATCATGCACAAGAATACCGCTTCTAGAAAGATTTCCCGTTTAGCTGCCGCTGTGAACAAGATGGCATAATGGCAAGTATAGAACGCGAAAGGCTATCACATATGTGATAGCCTTATTTTTATTCTCTTTCTTTCTCACAAAATCCAACGATCAGTAATTCCACACCGACAATATCCTTGACCTGACCAGCCTTAATCTGCTGTTCGGTATCCTGACACTGCTCTACCATGTTCCGTAATTGCTCAAAAGTATACTTTGTTGCCTGCGATGCATACTTTTTCACGCTGAACGGCGGAATTGCACAAGCTGCTGCGATCTCTTTATTATTCTTACCATCTTTCACTAACGCCGACACCTGCATCAGGATATTGAAATGTCTTAACAACATACGAAGAATTCCAATCGGTGCTTCTCTTAATGCTAACAGATCCCGATATAAAGAAAGTGCCTGATTCCGGTTATGGGTTCCGATCGCATCCAACATTGCAAACATCTTACTGGTTGCCTGGCTGACACACACTGTCTGCACATCCTGTACCGTTATGTGTGGATCCTCATATTTATAGCAGAATAATTTCTCTAATTCGTTCCGCAGCAACAACATATCCGTTCCCATATGCTCCACAAAATAGAAGATTGCTGTATCGTCCATCGCCTTGCCTTCTTCTTTACATAACCCCTTGATCCATGCCAATAACATCTTCTCATCCGGCGTATTCATCTCACACGCATACCCGTTCTTGCTGATCCACTTATACAGCCGATTCCGTTTATCTACTTCCGATTCTAAAAAAACAATATGCGTAGAGTCGGGCAACTCTTCTAATTGTTTTTCAAAATTATCCGGTGTCTTCTTAAACAGACTGGTATTCTCTACTACGATTACCCGTTGCTCGGCAAAGAAAGGCAGTGTATTGGCAATCTCCAACAATTCCTGTACATTAAGACCACTTCCATGAAATCTGGTAATATTCATGTTATCTTCCGGATCTGCCAATGCTTTGATCAATTTATCCCTATATTGATGTTTCAGGTAGTCTTCCTTACCAAATAACAAATAACAGCCTTTGATCTGACCACTCTGAATATCCTGATTAATATTCTTCATATATTCTATATCCCACTTTCTATTTCACAGTATGAATCTGATACTGCTCTCCATCTGAATCTATCGTAATTCCTCCCGCATCTTTTGTCAAATAAATCCGTTTGCAATATTGTCTCAACCTTTCCATCACTTCCTGTGCCGGATGTCCATACCGGTTCTTTTCCCCTACCGAAACCAATGCAGTTTGAAATGATATTGTCTGCAAGAATTCTTCTGAAGTAGCAGTCGCCGAACCATGGTGCGCTACTTTCAATATCGTAATCTGTGGTGGCAGTTTAGACAAAAGATGTGTTTCAACCTCTGCATCCATGTCCCCTGTAAATAATGCCGTAAACTTCCTGTATTGCATGTATAATACCATGCTTCCCTGATTCTTATCTTCGTACGCTTTCTTGTCCGGGTTCATACATAGAAAGGAAACCTCCCCTATCTTAAGCTGATCTCCAGCCTTCATATAACAGATTACACTTCCTCTTTGTTTTGCTTTTGCTACTAATTGCTGATACGCCTCGTCTGGATTCGTAATAGCAGGCATTACCAGATGCCGGATGGTTACCGTTGGTTCTTCCAACAACTCCGCAATTCCACTATAGTGATCACTGTCACTATGCGAGACAAAGACATAATCTAACTTCGCACCACCATAATACTTGATACCATTTTTCAACACATAAGTGCCAACCTTCTTCACAGAGCTGCTGCCACCATCGATCAAGACATTCTCCCTTGATGGCATTTTAAGGAAAATACCATCTCCCTGTCCCACATCAAACATGCAGATACGTAAAGGTCCCGGCAGATAAAACCAACCAAACAGACTCACAAGAAAACAAAGAAACATCGTCTGCATCTGATAACGCTGTCGATATCCCAGCCACACAGCCACGGTCAATAACAGATAATATCCTAAGATCCATATTCCATCCGGTCTTCCCGTACAGATTGTGTGTCCCGGAATCCGTTCGCTGCATCGGCATAGAAATTGATAACATGCAAAAATTCCCTTTGCCGGGAATGCGGTTACCACACCTAACGTAGGGCTGACACTTCCAAGTATAGCTGTTATTATCAAAAAGAATAACAATATACTCATAAGCGGTACTACGATCAGGTTCAATAACACACTATATACCGAAATCTCATAGAAGAAATATAGCATGATTGGAAGCAATACAAGCTGTACACTTATACTTACAAACAATCCATCCAACATCTTAGGTAAATTCGGAAACCGCTCACGAAAAGCCGGCTGTACAACCGCAATTCCGATCACAGCCCCAAAAGACAACAGAAAGCTTGCCTGATTCAGCTGGTACGGCTGAACCAGCAGCATAAGCAGCATTGCTGTCGCAATTGCCGTTAGGCTATCATACTTTCTTCCCGTAATATCTGCCCCGATAGATACGATCAGCATAACAACCGCCCGCAAAGTCGCCCCGGCAAGACCCGCCATCATTCCATATAACAGAATAAAAATAACACCGATTCCTGCTGCAACCGGATAACTTCCAGACCATTTACGCAACATCTGATATAGCGTTCCGCCAAGCATGGCAATATGCAATCCAGAAATTGCAATCAGATGGGCAATTCCATTCCTCTGATATAACTGTTTCACATCCGCATCCAGATTCGTGCGGTTTCCCAACACCATTGCTCCCGCCAGAGAAGCATCTGTTTCCGAAAACAACTGTGCATAGATGCGTGCAATATGATCTCTCACTGTATACAGCGCCGCTTTAACCGAATACATCTGTGAATCCATTTTGTAGAGCTTTACCTGCTGCAATACAAATATATTGCCTTTTCCAAGCTGATAGTTCCTCTCATCAAACCCACCCGGATTCGAGGCAGTCTCAAAATTCTTTACAATTCCCTCTCCTTCTAAACAGCATCCAATAGAACATTCTTCCTCACATTCGATCCATATCCGATAACGGATTCTGATCTGCCCCAATCTCCTGACAGCAACCTGATACCGTTTTCCCGTTGTTCGTTCTTCCACATCTGTAATTGTGCCACAAAAAGAAAGCATGGTGCCATCCTCCACTGTACAGATCTGCTGCTTATACTGTTCATAACCGTAGGCAGCACCTCCCAATGCAAAAAACAACATGCCTATATATAACCATCTTTTGTTGGAACGAATATAGGAATTCTTTCCAAATGTAATAATAATCAGTAATCCCGCTGCTACTGCTCCTATGCACCACACCGATCCGTATCTTATAGTAACTTCCCCAAGCACGAACAAGATAACCCAGCAAAGCACAGGACGTTTCACTTATTCCGTTGTATCCTCCTCAATCAAATCTAAATTACGCTCAAAAATTCCATCAAACTCCATAGTTTCCCTAAAATATTGCTGCTTCTCGCCATTCTTCAAAAACTGCACCTTAGAAACCGTTGGCAGTTCAACTAAAGAATTCACGATAGAATATACAATAATATCATTCTTCAAAGAATTATCTGTATTATAGAATTCATCACTTAAATCTACATAACAGATGCCATCTTTCACCGAAATATTCCGAATCGTAGTATCCTTTGGCACCGTCCGGACATACCCGTCACGGTCAGGCCCTTCAATCAACGATTCTACAACAAGCCGGTCCAAAGAGGTTGTATTAGAAATCTCAATCGCCTTTCGATATTCTTTCAATGCATCCCCTGTCTCATTCGCAAAATATAAAATAATGGCTCCTTTTTGCTTATATCCATTCTCTCCACCAAATGACATGGTAAATGAATCCTGATCAAAATTCTCACTTACCGTTGCCGTCTCTGGATCTCCACTGGCAAGATCCGTAAGCGACAACGTGACACTGCTTACTTGCGGCAACTGTAATAAAGTCTTAACCACACATGCCTTAAAGAATAATAACGATTCTGCATCAACAGAAGAATACGCCACATTAAACATCAACTCAATCCGTCCATGATGGTGCTCTGTATTACAACTAGTATATGAAATTCCCTCTGGCACAGATGCCTGATACTCCGTTGTAGTAGCAACACCGGATAATCGTCCTACTAATTCTTTCACCTGGGCAGCCAGATCATCCCGCTCTTCCAACGTATATTTCTCTTTAACAACGTCCGTCTTATCTCGGTTGACATAATATAAAAATATCTGATTCTTTGCTAAGGTTTCCTGTGTTGTTGCCTGCTGTCTGGTCTGACCACAGCCAATTGTCAGACATAGCATCATACACAGCATCACACCTAACCATTTTCTCATCCTTTTCATTCCTTTCATTCCGCCATCATACTACGTATATATGATTTCAATCTTCTTAATCCAACCATCAACTAACATATTTCAACGGAATACGCACGGTAAAAGTAGTTCCTTCACCCGGCTCTGAATATAACTTGATTGCACCCTTATGCATCAGGATTGCATTCCTTGTAATGGCAAGTCCTAATCCGGTTCCTCCGGTCTCTCTGCTTCGCGCTTTATCTACACGATAGAAACGTTCAAATACCTGCGCCTGGCATTCTTCCGGAATTCCTACCCCATTATCCTGAACTTTGACATAGAAGAATTTGTGATCTGCATTGAGAGATACATGCACACTTCCTCCATCTTCATTATACTTAACTGCATTCTCAATGAGGTTGGAAAAGGCAAGTGATAATTTCACTTCATCCACCTCGCCAATGACTTCCCGGAAACTCTCAAATACTACTTCAATGTTACGCTTGGCTGCCAAAGGCTTAATTCTCTTTAACAATAATTCAAGCAGTGCATTAATATTCACCGGCTCAATATTAAGGCCTGCTGCCTTCTTGTCCATCTTAACCAGTGTAAGCAGGTCTGTGATAATCTTATTCTCCCGGTCAATCTCTTCTACTATATCTGTCATAAATTCCCGATATACTTCATTCGGAACTTCTTCCTGCATCAACAAGGAATCTGCCAATACTTTCATTGAAGTAATTGGCGTCTTCAATTCATGTGACACATTTGACACAAATTCCTGTCTGGAATCTTCTAACACCTGCATTTTATTCAGCAATACATTAAAAGAATCTGTTAACCGAGTCAGCTCGTTAAATCTGCTTTTCACCTGCAGGCTCTCTAAATGCCCCTGATTCAGCGTTAAAATCTGTGCATTTAATTTCTTAATATCCTTCACACTGATATTGGCAATAACAAAGGCCGCAACAAATGCAAGCACTGCGAATAAAATGATCAATATGTTCGCCTGCTTGGCGATATACGCATTCGTGTCATCGATATCTTTCAAGGAAACCATGGCAATCATCACACCATTCGTGACTTTCTCTGAATTAACAATCGGCACAATGATCTCCGCATAATCATCCAGCATCCGAATATTCTTATCCTTCTCTCCGCGCATAACATGAACGACTTCATCATAGATCATATAATTGTTCTGATCGATCGTATAAGTATCCTTTACAATCTTGTAGGTAGAATCCATAACCAGTATTCTTCCATCCCACACATTCGCAAGCTGGTCAATCTCCACATTCAAATTACTTTGCATGGTATCAATCGTAAACTGATTCGCTAAAATCTGGTTACCAAGAATACTACATTGGTTCTGTACCAGCTGCAGTTTCTCCTCCATCGACTTATCGGTATAAGAATGCTTCAAGACAAGATTAAATACGAGCATCGCTCCGACCGCTAACAGAAAGAACGATAAAAAGACAAGCATCTTAAGGCTTCGAAATGGGTTCGTCTTCTCTCTATTTCTTAAAATAGTAACCAACTCCCCACTTTGTCTGAATATACTTTGGATCACCCGGATTGGTCTCAATCTTCTCCCGCAATCTTCTTACATGAACATCCACGGTTCTTCCATCCCCTAATGCATCACTTCCCCATACTGCTTTCAACAGATCATCACGGGAATACACTTTGTTCGGATGAAAAAGTAATAGCGTAAGAATATTGAATTCTTTTGCGGTTAAATTAATGTCCTTCCCCGCAATAGAAACTCTTCGGCTTTCCAATTCGATCGTCATATCTCCCTCTGTCAATAACTTCGGCTGTTCCACAGCGGGTGCTTTTTTCTGATTTCTCCGAATGATCGCCTTGATTCTTGCTTTCACCTCTAATATGTTGAATGGTTTGGTAATATAATCATCCGCACCATACTCTAATCCCAGAATCTTATCCATGTCATCCCCTTTAGCCGTTAACATGATGATCGGAACATCCGAAAATTCCCTGATTGCCTGACATACTTCAAACCCGGACAATCCCGGCAACATAACATCTAACAGGATAATATCAAATTCATTATTCTTAGCAAGTTCTAGTGCATCCTCACCATTGTAAGCTGCAGTTACCTGCATCTCATCCTGCTCTAAGGAAAACTTAATACCTTTCACAATCAGCTTCTCATCATCAACAACTAATACCTTTTTCATTCCAACTCTCCTCTATCCTATCAAAAGCACCTCTATACTTTGATGCTGTTCTTAATCTTGTCAAATACACCTTGTTTAATACCGGGTATATTCATTAATTCCTCTGTAGACTGGAATCCACCATGTTCCTCCCGATATTGAATAATAACCGCTGCTTTACTCTGACCGATACCGGGTAATGTCATCAATTCTTCTTCTCCTGCCTGATTAATATTCACCAGACCATCTGACTCTTTACCACTTTGTGTATCTTCTTGCGTATCTTCCATTCCCGGAACATAAATGGTCTGTCCATCTGTTACACAAACCGCCTGATCCAAAGCTTCTGCCCTTGCATCTTCTAAAGTACCTCCGGCTTTCTCCAATGCGTCGCAGATTCTCGCCCCATTGTCTAATGCATATACACCCGGTTGATTAACATGACCACAGACATAGACATAAATCTGTTCCTTATCTGCGGGCGAATCATCCGCATTCTGGGTTATCTCTTCCTGTGTTACCGTCTCTGTCTGAAGAGATATCGTCTCCTGTCTCGCACATCCAGCGACCATCCATACACAACATACAGTTATTATTATCATTTTCCATTGCATTGTAATTACCTCCTAAAATAATATTGCAGCATCATCATTCTGATCCCGCTATCATTCCAGAAGTATAAAAAGAAAATGACAAAAAAGATATATAATCATAATACATAAAAAAGTTACACTTTACAACTCCTTTTCCTTTATTTTTTAGATTTTTTAAGATATTCTTCGTGAAAATCACACAAAACAGAAACAAATAATTGACATTTTTATACAAAAATACTAATATTAAAAGAAAAGGAATATAGGGGGTATTTTTATGAAGTTACCAACAATCAAAAAGAAGGGAGATACGTTTGGTATACAGCAGAAACTGACAACTACCATATCAAAACTCCTGATTATTTCTCTTGCCTGTTTAGGTATCATTGCTATTGCAATGAGTTATGTCAATACAAACCGGCTGCTTGAACAGACATTTACCGAGACTGCTAAGATTGCGGCAAGTAAGGTCGGCTATGAGCTGCAGGCCTTTGCCAACACAGTTACTGAGATTGGTTGCGATTCCACATTTACGGATACCTCGTTGAGTGTAGCAGACAAACAGGCAATCATCGACCAGAAGGTAGAGACCTACGACTTAGAGCGTGGTAACCTGTTAGGAACCGACGGCGTCAGTATCTTCGACGGCAACGATTACAGCGATCGGGATTATTTCAAGGCTGCCATGAACGGCGAGACCTACATCAGCGATCCTTTGATCAGCAAGCTGACCGGAGACCTTACCATTATTGTTGCTGCACCGATCTGGAAAGACGGTATTCCAGATACAACCGTTATCGGTGTTGTCTATATTGTTCCAAATCCAAACTTTTTGAATGATACCGTGGCTACCATTTCTGTCAGCAAGAATAGTGCAGCCTATATGATCAACAAAGAAGGAACTACCATTGCTAACAAGAATGCCGAGAGCGTTAAGAATCAGGAAAATACAACCAAGGACGCCGAGACAGATTCTTCTCTTAAGAAACTTGCTTCCTTAGAGGGTAAGATGATGAAAGGTGAGTCTGGATTTGATACATACCGTTATAACGGCAAGAAGAAGTTCTTAGCTTATGCTCCGGTTCCTCAGAGTAACGACTGGAGTCTGGCAATCAATGCTCCAACAAGCGATTTCATGCTCACTACAATTTTAGGAATCGTTTTGGTAATTGTAGCAATCATCGTTTCTGTTACTGTAGGTGTTGCATTAACCAAGAAGCTTGCTACAGCAATCGCTAATCCGATCAAGGAATGTGCTGACCGTCTCGTCCTGCTTGCGGAAGGTGATCTGAATTCACCAATTCCGGCTGGTTCGTCCGATGATGAAACAGGTATCCTGACAGAAGCCGCTTCCAAATTAGTGGATGGTATGAATACAATCATCAAAGATATTGATTTCTGTTTAAGTGAGATGGCAAAAGGTAATTTTGCAGTACACTCTTCTGCACCAGACAGTTATATTGGAGATTTCTCCAACATCTTAGTATCATTAAGAGATATTAAAGTTTCCTTAACACAGGCATTAACAGGAATCAAAGAAGCAGCCGATCAGGTAGCAGCCGGTTCCGGCCAGCTTGCAGAAAGTGCTACCGACTTAGCAACCGGAGCAACAGAACAGGCTGGTGTTGTAGAAGAATTATTTGCAACTGTAACAGAGGTAACCAATCATTCGCAGGAGAATGCAAAGAAAGCTTCTGACACAAGCTCTCTAGCACGCACAATCGGTATAGAAGCAAGAAATAGTTCAAAACAGATGGAAGAAATGAACATCGCCATGCAACGAATCAGTGATACTTCCCAGCAGATCAATCACATTATCGCCAATATTGATTCCATTGCAAGCCAGACGAATCTTCTTTCTCTTAACGCTTCCATTGAAGCTGCCAGAGCAGGAGAAAGTGGTGCAGGTTTCGCTGTAGTTGCAAATGAGATTGGTCAGCTTGCTAAACAGAGTGCTGATGCGGTAGAGAATACACGTAATCTGATTCAGGCAGCTTTAGATGAAGTGGCAAATGGAACCATTATTGTAGAACAGACTACAACTGCTTTGAACGATGTAATTGCCCAGATTGAGGGAATTGTATCTGAGATTGAACATGTTGCAACCGCTGATGAACGTCAGGCAGACAGCATGACAGAATTGAATCAGGGTATTGAACAGATCTCCAATGTTGTTGAGAACAACTCTGCTACTGCAGAAGAATGTTCTGCTACTAGTGAAGAACTTTCTGCACAGGCGTATACGTTAGATGATCTGATTGGACATTTCACTCTATCCGAAGAGTAAATATCACCCTTGCACAGCGTAAGTGAAGACGTACTTTGTGTCCAACGGACGCAACGGCCTAGAAAAATTGGTTCCAAGCCGGGGCCGTTCGCACTTAATTGCTCCAGTAGCGGATGCTAAATTCGTGCGTTGCACTCATTAAGCACCGACAGTCACAAATGCCCCTCTTTGGAATCCAAATTTTTCTCTCCGAAGCTGGGGTTGGCACAATGTACGGTCATTAACATATACGCTGTGCTTATCGCCCACCCGAAGCCGTCTGGCGTTAATAGGCTCCGTAACTTTAATTGTGGTTAAAATTGATATCTTGATTAAGGAACAAGATAGAGTAATACATCACTTGAAACAGAAAAAACGGATATGAATCAAAGATGAGCACTTGTAATTGATACATATGCTTATAATTCATATCCGTTTTTCTTTATATAACAAGTTGAATAGCTGCTTGTTCTTGCATTACTATTAG
>CACWQE010000008.1:0-65765 GCA_902762905.1 uncultured Lachnospiraceae bacterium
AGGCATGAACTCTAGTGCGAAAGAGAGCAGCGCTGCGAGGTGTTTTCGAGCCTAGTACCGCTGCGAGTGATGAGTAGCGACTACGATGATATGTTATATCCCAAACAACCGATTCGTAACCTAAATGTTTCGCACGTCCGTCTTCACTTACGCTGTGCAGGGGGGGGGGGGAAGTTTTCAGCCTGTGGCTTGGATAAGCTGTGCAAACTCTTCGCCCGGAATTGCTTTCGAATAATACCATCCCTGCAGATAATCGCACCCGATTCCTGTTAAGTGCTTTTGCTGTTCCTGTGTCTCCACACCTTCTGCGACGATGCGAACCTTTAATTCCTTAAGCATACCGACGGTAAATTTCAAGGTAATACCCGCCCGTTCATTTTCAAAAGCATCCCAAACCATAAGCTTGTCTAACTTGATAATCTGGAACGGTAACTGATGCAGATATCCAAGCGTAGAATATCCAGAACCATAATCATCCAAGGAGAATGATATTCCCTTCGAATGTAACTTTTCAATATTTTCCTGAAGTACAGAAAGCGAATTCACCGCTGCTGTCTCTGTCACTTCGAGATTAATCTGGTTCGGTTCAATCTCATATTCTTCCATAATCTCAATCAGTTCTTCTACAAAATTCTGTTGCATACACTGCACAACTGATACATTCACTTCAATATATTCTATCGTTGTATCTTTCAGATTCTGTTCTGCAATAAAGCGACATACTTTCTCAAATATCATCGTTCCCAGCTTCAGAATCATTCCATTCTTCTCTGCAATCGGAATGAATATCTCCGGGGAAATATTACCAAGCATCTCATCATTCAACCGGACAAGTGCTTCGGCTGAGGTATAACACTGTTTTTCCGTATTATAGATTGGTTGATAATACACTTCTATCGTATCCCGATCCATTGCTAATTCAATTGCTTTCTCAATCGCTTTCTCTTTCCGTAAGGCATGCAGATCCATATCTCTCGCAAACACGACAGAACCCTTGCCCTGCGTCTTAGCAGATAATACCGAATAGTCAATAACGTCTACCAACGTCTCCATTGTGCTTCCATCTTCCGGACAGGCAATACAGCTGATCGTAGTAGAAAGCATAACAGACACCTCTTCTGTAATCCAAGGATGCCGGAACCGTTCCTGAATATGATCCAGAATTGCATTCATATCCACTTCATTATGTCTGACTTGCAACACAAACTGATCTGCACCATACCGATACACCCGGCCGCGTCTTGTAAGCGTCATCAGATAATGTGCCACCTGCATTAGCATAATATCCCCGGTTGTTACCCCAAATGTCTTATTCACAAACTTGAAGTCGTCCAACGCTAATACGATCAATTCAAATGTTTTTTGTGCTTCAATATCCCGGCGCAAAATCTCATCCATCATGCTTCGGCTCATAACCTTCGTATTACCATCTAGCATATCGGCTGGATTCTGTGCAACAAGATACAACACCAACAATGTAACTGCGATAAGAAAATCAATGTACATCGCACTCGTCATATAATATTGTGTTACTGCACCAAATGCAACAAATACACCAGATAACCCAATCACGGAAAGACGTTCAAATGACAGAATCCGAATATATACCACCGCATAGACCAATCCATACATGACAGCATAGATTGCAATCCAATTAAGCGCCATCATAGCCGACGTCTCCACATAACCAAGCTTTGCATCCAAACGATACAGATTCTGCTCTACCACATTTCTTCCAACCACAAATGCATAACTCACAATCGGCAGCCAGAAGAGGATAAATGCCCATCGGTTATGACTGTAGATCATACTCTTGCCCGACCACACCACCATATAATACATAAACAAAAGCGGCAATGCATATTGAACCGCAATATAAAAATCAATCAAAGCAATGCCCGCCGTACCAATCGATATTCCATGATAAATGAGCATCTGCCGCAACCCAATATTGCATAATATTGCCACGCATTCCACTGCGATCATCGCCAGAAATAAATGACTTCTTCTTATCGATACATATTGTTTCGATATGTGCAATGCAACTACCACGCCAAGTATGATCAAAGCACATATCTCAAAATCAATATTCCAACCCAACGCAACCATCCCCCTATATTATCTACTCACCATTCCTACTGTAATGGCATCATCTGCAAATTCAAATCAACCGAACCATTGATTCCCGCAACAGTTCCACTCTCTGTATACTGCCAAATAGCAAATTCATACGGCCAATCCGGCTCATCCGCATATTGCGCAAACCAGATTGGATATTGATAAATCTGTTCCAGATCCAGATATAACGCATAATACATCCGGTTTGTATACATCATGGCGGTACGTCCAGCCGCCTGAATTGTCTGAAGGAATCCAAGTGCCGCCTGTGTATGCTGTTCTGCACTCATATCGTTCGTTCTCGCATCATCCGACATCGGATCTTCGCGGTCTAACACAATCGGATAAGACAATGCATAATCACCCAGATTACTCAACACAAAGTTCGCTTCCTCTACACCTTCTTCATAGGTTGTAGCCTGTGAAAAGAAATAGACACCGACCGGAATTCCCTGCTCTGCTGCTCCTGTCATATTCGCAGTATAATAGGCGTCTAATGCCATACCACCCGTTGTATAACCACGGTAGCCCAACCGGATAATCGCAAAATCAACCTGCGGTGCAACGGTAGCCCAGTCAATCACGCCCTGATGCTCTGACACATCAATTCCGACCTTCTTCGTAGATCCATCTGCATCCACATAATTCTTAAAATTACCATCCGTCTGCAAATTCGAAAAATCCCATTCATGACGCTTAATATCTGCACTGATCTTGATCTTATGAACCTCACCATATTTGTCAGTCGCTATAATATAACTTGCATGTAAAAATCTCTCATAATTATCGGCACTCATCGCTGCTATATCTGCATTGCTATATCCTGCTGCCGCTTCCGCTATCTTCAGGGTAAATGCCTGTCCTTTCCCATAATACTTCTTCTGACATCCACAAAGAGTTAATGCAGCGAATACCAAAACCCCTGCCAAAATAATATGCTTCTTCATCCGTTTCTCCAATCCAGTCTGATCCACTTACGACTTTTCTGCCATCTTTTATCTGTAATCGCAAAAACTTGCTTCTCATTCCCCGTACATATCAAAAAATCACATATTTACTTTATTATACCTTAATTTAGTAAATACCTCAATCTGTTTTACTTATTTCTTTTTTGTTTTGTGCAGAATGTAAAATTATTAAGAAATTTTTTATAATATTTTACTTTACCGTTATTGACTTCCATTTTTAATGATGATAAACTTACCATGTATTTATAAAGTGTTATTCGATACCAACACTCTCGCTATGTTTTGGTATTCACATTACCTCTATTGATACACTATATATTTTAAGGAGGTACTTTTTCATGAACAAAGGTACAGTTAAATGGTTCAACTCAACGAAAGGATTTGGTTTCATCACCAACAGCGAAACTGGCGAGGATGTATTCGTACATTTTTCTGGTATTGTTGCAGACGGATTCAAGACATTAGAGGAAGGTCAGTCTGTTACATTCGATATCGAGCAGGGTGCTAAGGGTGCTCAGGCAGTTAACGTAACTGTTGTAGCATAATCCATTATTAGGAAGAACTTACAAAGGAGTTGTCATGAATATGACAACTCCTTTTTCTTATCTCTATGTTTCCAATGCAATCTATACATCTTATACTTCCTGTTCCCGCAGGAATTGCCCGGCGGAGCACTTTGTCTCACTCCACCGTCATCCAACGTTTCCTACAGATGCAACACTCTTTCTTTAATCTCCTGCGTTCTTCCCTGATTCCAGAACTGTGTTCCAATATATCCACACGTCCGGCGTGCCACATTCATGGTATCTTCATCCGTATTGCCACAATTCGGGCACTTCCAGATCAGTTTACCTTCTTTATCTGAGGCAATCTGTATCTCGCCATCAAATCCACATTTCTGGCAATAATCACTCTTTGTATTCAGCTCTGCATACATAATATTATCATAAATGTGCTGCATAACCGAAAGTACCGCATCAATATTATTCTGCATATTCGGAACTTCCACGTAGCTGACTGCTCCACCCGGCGACAACTCCTGGAATTTCGCTTCAAAGCTTAACTTATGGAAAGCATCAATCGGCTCTGTTACATGTACATGATAACTGTTCGTAATATAATTCTTATCCGTTACTCCTTCGATCTTACCAAACCGCTTTTGTAAGCATTTGGCGAACTTATACGTGGTAGACTCTAATGGAGTTCCGTAGATACTGAAATCTATATTGGTCTCTTCTTTCCACTTTGCACAGGCTGCATTCAAACGCTGCATTACCTCAATAGCAAATGGTGTTGCCTCCGGATTCGTATGAGATAATCCTGTCATATATCTGGTGCATTCGCAAAGACCTGCATAGCCAAGCGAGATGGTAGAATATCCATTATATAATAACTTGTCAATCGTCTCTCCTTTCTTCAGACGAGCTAGCGCTCCATACTGCCAAAGGATCGGAGCCACGTCAGACGGTGTTCCCTTCAAACGGTTGTGACGGCACATAAGTGCCTCATAGCATAAGTCAAGTCTCTCATCTAATATCTTCCAAAAACTCTCTATATCACCCTGTGAAGAACATGCAACATCCACAAGATTCAGAGTAACAACTCCCTGATTAAATCTGCCGTAGAACTTCGGCTTATCATTCTCATCCTTGTATACTGTAAGGAAGGAACGGCAACCCATACACGGATAACAATACCCCTGTTTCAGTCGCTTCATTACCTTCTCAGAAATATAATCCGGAACCATTCTCTTTGCCGTACATGTCGCTGCTAACTTGGTCAGCTTCCAATACTTGCTTCCTTCCCGCACATTATCTTCCTCTAACACGTAAATAAGTTTCGGGAATGCCGGAGTAATATATACGCCCTTCTCATTCTTCACACCAAGGATTCTCTGCTTTAACATCTCTTCGATGACAAGTGCAAGATCATCTCTTGTTCTGCCTTCCGGCACCTCATCCAAATACATAAATACGGTTACAAATGGCGCCTGACCATTCGTTGTCATAAGTGTGATAACCTGATACTGAATCATCTGTACACCACGCTTAATCTCCTCCCGGACACGTAACTCCGCAATCTTAGCAATCTGTTCTTCATCAACTGTAACGCCGGCCTCTTCATATTCCTCCCGCACAATCTTCAAATACTTCTTACGGCTCACATCTACAAATGGTGCCAAATGTGACAGCGTAATACTCTGTCCACCATACTGGGAACTTGCAATCTGTGCTATGCTCTGTGTTGCAATATTGCAGGCAGTAGAAAAGCTCTTCGGGCGATCGATCATTGTCTCACTAATTACAGTACCATTCTGTAACATATCCTCTAAATTGACCAGACAGCAGTTATGCATGTGCTGCGCAAAATAGTCAGAATCATGAAAATGGATAATTCCCTCTTCGTGTGCTTTCACAATCTCTGGCGGCAACAGGAAACGCTTGGTAATGTCTTTGCTGACTTCGCCCGCCATATAATCTCTCTGCACACTATTCACAACCGGATTCTTATTCGAGTTCTCCTGTTTTACTTCCTCGTTATTACACTCAATCAAACTGAGGATCTGTTGATCGGTAGAGTTTGCTTTTCGAACCAGTGCCCGCTTATAACGATATGTAATATACTTTCTTGCCACCTCAAAGGCCTGTGTCTCCATAATCTCATTCTCAACAAGATCCTGAATCTCTTCCACGCTAAACGTCCGGTTCATACTACTACAGGTAAGTGTTACCTTCTTCGCAATCTCCTTGATCTGCTCCTGTGTCAGCCGATTCTTCTCCACAACTTCCTTGTTCGCTTTCTCTACCGCTGCGACAATCTTGGTGATATCAAATGCGGTCTCAGTCCCACTCCTCTTAATGATCCTCATGCTATCCGTTCCTTCCCTTCCATCTGAGAAATCTTATTCACAATCCCGTCCCTACATCTGTTCAACATACGAAAAGACTGCCATCGGCAATCTTCTGTCCTCCAAATTCCTGTTAAAATAATGTCATAAAATTTCTCTCTTTTGTATCTTCCTTCAAAGATAATGTGCCAGTCGTTTGCGACTGGCACAACATCTTGTGTTATTGTAAATCACTTTGCAGGAAAATGCAAGAGCCGATTTCTCTCTCCGTTTCTCAAAAACAATGCATTCACCATACGTCTATACAGACTGCACAAACTTTTTAGTCATATTGTTCAAATACATATTTCATGTATCTGTAATGTGCATGAACAGATTTCATATTGATTATGCCTGACATCCCTTGACATAATCTATGATTATCTTTGCGGTATTGCATACACCTAACTTGCTGGTGCTGACACAAAGATCATATCCTCTTGAATCACCCCATTTGCTCTCCGAATAGCGATTATGATATGCCTTTCTCTTCGTATCATGTCGGTTCATCTTCGTCTCCGCTTCTGCCTCAGACAAATTAAACTTCTTCATGATATGATCAATCTTGGTCTTCCTGTCTCCCATAACGAATACCTTCACCAGATTCTCATACTCCTTCAAAGCAGTCTCCACACATCTTCCAACAGCAACAAAAGACTCTCCTTCTGCGGCCTTCTTCTGCAGATACTCAAACTGCATCTCGGCAACCACATCTTCCATTGCATTGGAATGTCCATTCACACTTCTTGTCATAAAAAGATTCCGTGGCTTCTCATCAAACTTGCGAAGCTTGTCTGCGGACATATCCTTCTCTTCCGCAACTGCATCTAATAAATTCCGGTCATACAATGCAATTCCTAACTCCTTCGCCACCAGCTCTGCCACCTCATGTCCGCAACTACCATACTCACGACTGATTGAAATAATCATTTGCTCTGCCATTATAAAGTCCTCCTTTCAATCACTTGATCTGTATCAAATATTATAGCATATTTTCGGGTATTCAAAAAGGACTTTTTGTCTTATTTTCTTGCAAAAAAAGAGGGCAGAAATGAATATAATATATCTCACTTCTGTCCTCTTATTCTTATATCCTCAATATCTTAGATCACGTCTATAATTCTACATATTACACGCCTAGCAGTAACGCACGAAAATGATCAACATAGAGATTGCTACCACGATAATGGTTGCAGGAGCCGCTGTCTTACAATACTTGCCCCATCCGATCGGATAACCATTCTTCGCTGCTACGGAAGTTCCTACTACATTAGCAGATGCTCCGATCGGGGTTGCACTACCACCGATATCGGTTCCCATAGAAAGCGCCCATGCAAGAACAGAAAGATCTGCACCTGTTGTAGCTGCCAAGCTCTTAACAACCGGAATCATGGTTGCCGCAAACGGAATATTATCAACAAACGCACTTGCGACTGCAGATATCCAGATGATAATTGCAATCATAACATAGATATTACCACCACTGACATCACCGATAAATCCTGCAATCAACTCCAGAATTCCTGTCTGCTCCAGACCGCCAACGACCATAAACAAACCGACGAAGAACAATAATGTCTTGTAATCAACCTTCTTCAATAGTACAACCGCATCCTTGCCTGCTGCGATCAAAGTTACAAGTGCAATCACTGCGCCAATAAATGCCACCGTCAGATGTGTCTGCGCATGTGAGATCAACAATACAACCGCACAGCCGAAAATTACACAGCTAACAATAAAATCTTTCTTATTCGTGATTGCTTCCTTGGGATCCGGAATAGAAGATGGATCTACACCCTGTCCCTCTTCCTGAATCAGCTCTTTCCGGTATACAAGGAAGAAGTAAATGATCACTACGACCAAAGCAATACCTGCCATCAGACCGGTATTCGTTAAGAAATCTCCAAAAGTGTATCCCAATGATGTACCGATAATAATGTTAGGTGGATCACCACACATAGTTGCAGAACCGCCTAAATTCGCACAGAAGATCTCCGATAAGATCATCGGAATCGGATCAATATGTAACAGCTTTGCAAGCTCTACGGTAACTGCTGCCAAGAACAGAATAACTGTAATACTATCTATGAACATAGAAAGCACCGCTGCCATCACCATAAATACGACAAACAACGGAATCGGCTTATAATTAACAAGCTTTGCCAGCCGCATACATAACCACTGGAAAAATCCTGCCTTTGCCATGCCCTCTACCATAACCATCATACCCGCAATGAATATAATTGTTGCCCAGTTAATACCAGAAGATGATTCCTCTGCACCAACTGCATACCAGAAGCCCGGTGTGAAAATGCTGCGTACATTCAACGTCTCAAGAATCGCATCCATACTATGCATGCCAACACCAAATACTAAGATCAATGTTAATGCACCACATGCCAAAGTAACGATCTGACGCTCAATCTTGTCCATGACGATCAGTACGAACATTGCAACAAAGATAAGCACTGCTAAAATCTGTGCCAACGTCATTTCACTAAATCCTCCTTATTCTTTGCCGCTCACCCTCACAATGTTCTTTCTTATTTATTATGCATTGTCTTAAACGGCATTTTTCCGTTACCTATCATAACACCAAGCCGTAAATAAATATATAGTCAGTATTCCTAATTTTTTTTGAATATTTTGTCTGTTTTTGTACGAACACGATACTTTTTCAGCAATCACCCTTATCCTGCAAAACCACAGAACGGATTCAACTGAATACTCTTCACCTTCCCCTTCTTACAATCCAGATAAATGACATAACTTCCAAATGCGTCTCCGGTACAATATGCATGATCTGAAAATTTGTGGAATCCATATTCTTTAATCAGTGCAACCGCATCTTCTTTCTTCATTCCCGGGTAAAGCCCTAATAAAGTCAAGTTGTCGATTGCCTTTTTCTGATATATCACTCCGGTAGCATCTTCCCTGCTTCCAATATAGAATTCCTTTCCATCCAATGAACCGATCACCATATCTCCCGACTCGTCATCATAGGAAACAGCCATAATAGAAGACAACATGGTCTCTGCCGCCTCACAGCTGTCGCCTCCTTCTATGTAGGAAACACCGATATCATTTTGACCTTCCTGCAAATGTGCTTTCACATTCTCTAACATCATCGCACTGTATGCTTTCGCATATTCCCGGTATTCCTCATCGACAATCTTCTTCCATGGAATCTCAAGCTCGGTTGCACCGGCGGTTTGATCTGCCAACCACTGATTATATTCTTCCTCCGTCATATAAGTATCTTCCTTATGATCAAATGAAAACACACGATAGTCACAATCTGTCGGAGGTATCACATCGTCATTGATCCAATTCATTGAATCACGATATGCAATTACATATCCGTTTGAATATGTTCCATCTTCAGGATTATATATGTTCACTACATCACCATTAGCATCAAGATCCCAACCTATTATTTTGCCATTATTATAGTGCTTATTGCCATCACATGTATACAATTCCCTATTCAACGAATCATTGTCTACATTATATTCATATATGATTTCCCTAACTGCACCTGTCTCTGGCCGGTTAATAACCACCATTAATTCCTCAATTCCATCACTGTCAATATCATACACTGCATATCTTTCATGATCATCTGCCATTTTCTGCTGTATATCATCCCCATCGTCTGGCAATGTATCTAAATAATATATTCTCTCCAAGATACCTGCATAATAATTTCTGCGTACCGTTATTACATAACTTTCCTGTTTTACCTGCTCTAACAATGCCGCAAAAGCAGTCTCACACTGGTTACAGCCATCCACATTCTGTTCGGCAATGGCAACTTCATATTGTGCCACCGTTGCATCATAGGTTGGCTGTGTTGCTGCTGACAGACTGTAATTAGCAAACTGGGATTTCCACTGGTCAAGCTGTGTCTGATAGGAAGACATGTCTATCACCTGTTCTGTTGTTGCCGCAGTTGTCTCCACAATCTCTGTTGATAGCTCCGAACTTTTATCTGCCTCATTTATATCCTGCGGATGATGTTGCTGTTTCCACACACAAGCTATGATCAGACCAATCACAACAATAATGCCAATAACACAGACCACCATTGCCGGCACACGGGATTTTTCTTTTGTTCCATCTATCTTTGTTTCAATTGGTTCTAAATGCTCATCCGGCTGCCACATATTCTGTGGCACCTTACCCTTTTCCGTCTTATCTTCTGCTTCCTGCTCCTTCTTATCCCGTGATTCTTCCCTCTCCTTTGTTCCCGGAGTCTGCATTTCTTCTGCCGGTTTCTCCTGCTTATCTTCCGAAGCGTTTGTCCGTTGTTCCTGCTGTATTGGTTCTTCCGGTAACATCGTCTTTTTTTCCACCGGTTCTTCCGATATTTCTTCTTTAACTGGCTCTTCCACCGGTTCTTCTACCCAAATATAGGTTCCGCATTTTCTGCAATACTTTGCGTCATCCTCATTCTTATATCCACATTTTCGACAATACATACTGTTTCCTCCATGCGTATTTTATCCATAACGTTTTCGTGTTTACCGAACTTTACGTGCCTTGCTCCACGCTCCCGTTACGACTGTCTGCTGACCATTCACATTTGCATTCTTATAGGTACGCACTCTGACATAGTATGTCTTGCCCCGTTTTAGTTTCTTAATTGTGTATTTTGTCTTGGATTTCTTGCGGATTGTGATCGTCTTACATTTCTTAAATGATTTCTTTGCAGCATATTGCAGCTGATAACCACTTGCGGATGATACTTTGTACCAAGATACCCGCATTTTCTTGCCAGAACGTTTTACAAATGCCGCCTGCTTTCCCGGTTTGATCGTATATACTGTAGATACCGTAGCAGCCTTATAATTATCTGATTCCGGACATGTAATCGTTATTGTAGTGGCACCAACACCCTCGTCATGAATCGTACCTGCATCCGATACGGTTGCTACACTCTGATCCGATGACTGATAACTTAACTTTCCTTTTTCATTCCCCTTTTCAATCTTTGCTCCCAGACTTGTTGTATATCCATACGTGTTATACACTTTCGTTCCCGGTGCTTTGAACTTGATCACAGTATCTGCCTTTTGTATCGTAAATGGTAACGTCACATCACCCATATACCTTCCACAGCCTCTGACAATTACCGCCGCCTGTCCGGCATTTACATTATTCTCATAAGTTACCGTGTAGTCCACATCCTGCACTAAGGTTGTGCCACCATTCGCAACAACAACTGCCGGCTTCTGTTCCTCGCCTGTATATACAATATCCCCGGATGCCAAAGACGCACTGTAGTTCGTGATTGAAACAGCCTTTGCCGGAACCGGATATGGGGATTCCGCGCGTTTTTCCCATGCTGCCCAAGCTCCATTTGCTCCCCGGTTGCTATTCATAAGATTCAGGAATTCCCCGCCTCGCATATACGCATCCGAATAGGCTTTACATCCTCTCTCTGTTCCATTCATCGCTCCAAAATTAGTTGCACAGGCTGATTCTGCCGTATAGCAATTTGCCACGATTGTTGCCACACTGCCATATCCTACAATACCTCCAATGCCTCCAACGCTTCCTACCATGCCGGACACAGCACCGGCATTAAAACAGTTCTGGATTTCTGCTGTATTATAGTCCAAATAACCACAGATTCCCCCAGCATAGCGCCTATAATAATTGGATGCCTCATAATTTGTGACACTTCCTATATTGCTGCAATTATATATCTTACCATTACTATAGCCAACAATACCTCCTGTTGCAGCAGAAAAACGACCATTACCCGATACTTTACTATTCGTGAAACAGTTTACAACCATCGAATTACTATTCACCTTTGCAACTATACCGCCTGCCTCTTTCTCCATCTTTATTATACAATCCATCACCTGACAATTGGATATCTTAACCTCGGAATTTTGGGAACTTAGGGAATACGCAATTCCACCACCACAGCCTCCTTCAAAGGAACAATTCTTAACAGTTACATTCTGAACGTTTCCCTCCAATAAACCAAACAAACCCACATATGACTGACTTGACACAATAATACCGGAGATCGTATGTCCGTCTCCATCAAAAGTTCCCCTAAAATAATGATCGTTTATGCCAATCGGTGTATAGTTATTCACCGTCACTCCATCGTATACGATATCATTAGTCAGCTTAATCGTCATCCCTTCATAATCATTCCCATTATTCACCTTCTGGGCAAACTCATTTAACTCCCTTGCACTGGAAATTGTCAGATTCACCGCAGCACCACGCTGCTGTACATCATTCTCTACCACATTATCTGTTCCCGCCGCACAACTTACCACCGGCTTTCCCAGCGTTCCTGCAAGCAACATGCCACAGGCAACAAGTATTGTTCCTATTAGTTTTGATTTTCTCATATGTTTTGTTCCTCCTCGTTCTTCCTTTAAAACGTACAACTACTTCGTGCTTTACACGCTATTCTATATTCCGCTTTGCTTCATTCCCGTAATATCTGTATTACCCGATGAACCATCTTACTTCCACTGCGGAAGTGCTGCACCTTCTATACCCGATTGAATTTTTATATCCTTCTTCTTTCCGTGCAAATAGAGATCTGACGTATAATTCTCAAAATCATAATTCTTGGTATAATAAATACTTCCATTTTCAGAAACGTAATACTCTCTCACATTATCTACTACCAGATCGGGCTTACTCTCTTCCAGACAGTATAAACTTCCTTCCTGATCTTCATCATCATAATCTTTCAAATAGTAGATATGTCCATCCGCCTCTTTCTTTACAGAATATATTTTTACATCCGATGCGACCTGTTTTGTTTGACCATTTTTACATGCGTACAACATAACTCCCCTGTTTTCATTCTCCTCGTCCACATCTGTATAGTAATATAATGTATCACCATCCACGTATGCCATTTTCAAATCATCATCGTAATGATCACTCTCTACCATTTCCTTGTTAAAATACAAATCGCCATCTTTCCAATAAATTCGGTCGTCAGTTTCTTCCTCACTCACATTTTCAACATACTCCAATTCAGTTACGCCTTTATCATACGTAACCGGCTTTTGCTGCATACCATCTGTAAGTGCAACCTCTTTCAACTCTTCATCTTGCAAATATACAAATTGGTCACCGGAAGAATTTAACCTTCCATCTTCTATAGTTCCCAATATCGACGTCAAGTCATAACATTTTTCTCTATAGATCCAACAGTAGTTCGTCGACTCTTCCAGATTAAACAATTCACGTATAGCGTCCTCAAATGTAGATTCTATATCCTCGTCCGACAGGCTGACATCCCCATTTTCTTCCAGATAATCTGATGCCTTTATCTTTCCAGTTGCATTAAAATCATACATAATCGCTGCCAACCCACCGTTCGGACATTCTTCACAGTCCATCTTCCCCTCATCCTCATCACGTCTAATAATCACATTCTCTGCAACCTTTTGGCTTTGTTTTCCATCATAGTAATATACTGTTGTCACCGGTACATACACTGTCTTATTACGTAGTTTATCCCAAAATTCTTTTCTTTCTTCCTGTGCAGTCGCAGCTTCCTCATAAGCTGCATATGCCTCATCGTAAGCCTTTTTCTCCTTTTCCCATTTTTTGTACTCCTTCTCTGCTTTTTTCGATGCTTTCTCCCATTCAGCATCATTCTCGTAGTTATCCGCATAAATCGGATCCGGTTCTGTCGGATATTCCGGTTCTACTGCTTCCGCAAGCTGAGGCAGATCATCCTCTACATAATCTGCAATTGACAAGCTCTTATCTTCTGTAATCGTATAATACACTTCATTTTCTGCAATCTCATATACATTATCTTTCTCTGACAAACCAGTGGCTATCTCTTCTATCTCCCCGTCTATATATTTGCGATACACATCCCCTTTCTCCGATATATAATCAACATAGCTTCCATCTTCTGCCGCATGCCAGAACATATAATATTCACACACCTGTCCTGCTATCTGCTCTTTATCTTCTTTCTCAAAGTCATACATATACAAATCCGTTGCCACCTGATAAACAATCTTGTTCCCATGATCAATCACTTGATATTGCCACGAAACATCCGAGTCAATCTTAATAGATTCTGTATCATCTCCATCTAATTTACAATAATATAATGAATAGCTTGCAATATCACTGCTCTCAGCATTACATATAATCTTATCTGGATATATTATTCGTTTCTCATCTTTATATGTAGTTACATATTTCCACGAATCCGCAACCACTTTGCTCTGATTATGCGGTTTACTCTGATCCTCCTCATCTTCATCATAAAAGAGATCATCATAATCATATTCATATTCTTCTTCTGTTGGTTCCTGATAATATAGCGATTCCACATACTTTCTTCCAAGTGTAATCGGTTCTCCTATTTTCGGATTAACGAACATCAATTCATTATCATGCGAAAGCAGTAGCGTATTGCATTCCTCATCCGTATTCCCGCCCACAAAATGAACCACTCCTAGCACTACACCTGCCATAACCACTATCACTCCAAGAATCAGAATCCCCTTTCTGAATAAACCATGGTTGCCTTTCTCCTTCTTCGCAACAATCTCCTTGACCGCCTCCACTCTGGTTCCACAATTATCACAAAACACTGCGTCATCCGGCAATTCCTTCTTGCAATTCGTACATACCTTCATCTTCTTCTCCCTTTTCTCCTTGCATTTCATATGTAAATATGTTGATTGGATTTTAGCATAATCCTTTTTTTATTTGGGTGTTCCGGCATATACTACCTTTGAAATGTCATAATCTACCAAAGCACAAAAATAACAGCAGGTTATCCACAATGGATTTCCTGCTGTTATCTCTATTCCATCTTACTTTTCCTGTTGTGCCTCTAACACTTTCTTACAGATCAGCTCTTCACCACAATCTGTTCCGCACTGTTCTATGACAGCTACAATAATATACATTTATGCAATATGCTTCATTTCTATCACATACTTTTCTTTTAACTTTGAACATCTATTCTGTGCAATAACACCTTCATGCTGCAATCTTCCCGCTACAATTCCCGGATGAATTCCTATTGTGTTTGCAAATTCAATAATCTCATCATCTGAAATATATCTTGTTGGAGCAAGCCTTTTGTAATCTGCTGGTGAAATCAAATAGTTCGTTGCAAACTTATCTGCTTCTAATTCTAAATTATTGTTAATATCCATCATTTCTTCAACTGTACTACTAATAAATACCGTTTTTATCTTTTGTTGAAGTACATGCCTAATTTCATGGAATAATGAAAACCAGAATTTGTCTGCATCCAGTCCTCTATTATTCATTGCAAGTACAACTCTATCCTCTGATACCCATTTAACAGCACCATTCACTCCTGAATTCTTTAAATGCGGCAACAAGACAAAGGCTATACCACATTCAGCAAAAATTTCATACATTCTTGGTAGGAATTCATCTGGTTTCTTAACCGTCATCCCCCTAAGCTCTGGCAAATATGCTTTTAACTTCTCTGCATTATAAGGTTTCGTTTCAATACTTTTTGAGATATTCATAGCAGTTTGAATCCATGCTCTGGAATTAATAATATTTTTCTCGCTATTACAAGATGAGCTGGATCTGAAATTCACCAAAAAATCCGGTTGTAACATAATTCGCAAATCTGCGACCTTAAAAAACTTACATAAGTTCACTACTTTTTCATTTATACTTTTTGCCATAGGCAAACCAATTACATCAACAAAATATTTATAATCTATTTGTTTTGCAAGTTCTGCCTGTTCATCAACATCCTTAGCCTGTTGTATTTCAATCAACTTCTGATCATAAGTATTCTGTAAATTTTGCCAAACTTGTACGCTCGTTCCAAGCATTACGGAAAGTTTCTTTGCCAAGTCATTTGAAATATTAGCCCGACCATTTATCAACTGACTTAAAGTCTTTGCTGTTGTTCCCATTCTTGTAGCAAATTCAGCCTGACTAACTTCCATATCTTCAATAATATCCGCAATATAATATCCAGGGTGAAATGCCACTATATCTTTGTATTCATTTACATTACTCATAATGGTTTGACACCTCCGTTACCTTCACAATTTTAATTATCTTACACTGAGCCAAGATGTCCCCTTCTATGATCTCGTTCCCGTCATTATCACAAGGAAGCATTGTTACTCTGTAACCTGTATTACCTAATCGTATGCTCCATTCATCTTTTCTAACACCCTTTAAATGTTCAAAATGAAATGGAGGATAATTTGCAACATCCCTCAAAGACTCTGCATTAAGTATGAAATTTTCTGCAGATTCAAGTTTCTTTTTTACTTGCTCCGGATATCGCCACTTTTTCTTGTACTTAGAGCAAAACTGTTTCTTGGCAGTTTCATTCTTATACAGTATCTGCATTCCCAAATTTAATTATCCCTCCACCCATTCATTCCCATTACCATTTTGGTAATAAAAATTATATCACCTTTCAAATTCAAATTCAATACCTCCTTGCATATATTTATTATATAGATAATATACTATAAATAATCATTTCGCAAGAAATATTTATTATTGCATTTATATTCTATTAGTATATAGAAATTATACAAAATAAAATAACACCGGCAACAGATTACAAAATCCATTCCCGGTGTTATTCCTTTCACATTTGCTTTTTCTACTTCACACGAACTGTCTTATTCCCTTTGCCCTTCAGGTATTTCTTATAGGCAGCAGCCTTCTTCTTCGGAACCTTAACCACTAACTTCTTGTTCGTTCCTTTCAATGCGTTCTTCCCAACGGACTTCTTGTTCCATGCTGTCGACTTCACTTCAAGGCTCTTTAAGTTCTTGCACTTGGCAAATGCATTCTTACCGATACTTACTACATTCGCACCAAGCACTACCTTCTTCACCTTCTTGTTGCCTGCCAATGCCTTGGCTGCAACTGCAGTCACCTTGTATGTAATGCCATCTACAGTCACGGAATCCGGTACCTTGATCGTGGATGCCTTCTTATTCGTTGTTGCCAGATATTCCACGGTTGGATCTGCTACTGCATCGGATGTTACACGAACCTGGCACTTCCATTCCGGTACCGTCAGAACCGTTCCCTTCGCTGCCGGCTGCTTTGCGGTATTCGCACTGGTCTGGGTTGGTATTGTGTTCTGTGCCGGTGTCTGATCATTTTTCTGATCTGCTGCCGGCTTCTGATCTGGTATTGGATCCGGTTGTTCCGGTGTTGCGGAACCATCATGCTCCCGTGCATACTGCTTTACCCATTCTGCTGCGTAAGATCCCGGTGTTGTATATATCTTCAATGCTTCCGGTAAGCCAAATGTACCACCATCATCTTCATCCTCATCGTCACTCCCTTCACGCAACATGCACTCAAACGCCTGGTCATCGATCGCTGTAACACTACTCGGTATCGTAACCTCCTGTAACCCATTGCAGCCATAAAATGCACGTTCTAAAGCAGTCACACCCTCCGGTATTGTAATACGCTTCAAGCTGACACAATTGCCAAACGCGAACTCCCCAATTGTTCCACGCAGGCTATCCGGAAGCGTAATCTCCTGTAATGCACTGCAGCCATCAAATGTGCCTGCTGCCAATGCAGACAATCCCTCCGGCAGAACTACACTCTCCAAGCTGATACAACCTGAAAATGCGCCGCCACCTATCGTCTTCACACTGTTAGGAATGGTAATACTTTTTAACTTCTTGCATCCCGAAAACGCACAATCCCCAATTGCAGTGACATCATCTGCAATCTTACCATTATCGCAGCCCTGAACCAATGTCTTAGACGCACGCTCGATCAAACAGTTATCCGCAATGTAATAATTCGGATTGCCCTCAGCGACCGTAATCTCATCCAGCCCACAGCCTGCAAACGGAGTGCCATGATTTTCGCTTTTATTAATTGTCGTCACACTCGCCGGAATCTTTACACTACTCAGACTGCTACAGTTTTCAAACGCAAGCCCTTCTATATTCTTCAAACCCTCCGGTAGTACAATCTCTTTCAGTTTGCTGCAATCTTCAAAGGCAAACGATTCAATCAGGCTTACACTTGCCGGAATATTTACACTTTCCAAACTGCTACAACCTCTAAATGTACCCCAACCGATCTCCGGCAAGCCCTCCGGAAGCACGATTGTTCTCAGGCTGCTGCACCACATAAATGCACCATCCGCAATGGATTGTACACTGTCCGGAATCTCGACCTCTTCTAATGCTGTACACATAAAGAATACACCACCTACACCATGTGGGTCTCCTTCCTCCCCAATCTTCATTATACCATCCGGAATTGTCACCTTCTGAATCTTATTACAATTCATAAAGGCGTAATCTCCGATCACGGTCACCTTTTTTCCTCCCAAAACAGAGGGAATTGTAACTTCCGTATCTGCTCCGGTAAACTTGGTAATCTTTGCTGTATTGTCTTCTAACACCTCATATTCATAACTACCCTCTGTCAACGCAGCTGCCTTAGATGAAATGGTCAACGACATCGCACCGATAACCATCACCAGACATGCAGCCCACATGCGTTTCATCATTTCTTTCATTTTCATATGCATTCTCCTTTGCATTTCTTATGTAATTTTGTTGTCTGAATTTTAACATACTTTCTTTCCTATTTGCAGAATCGGGACTATTCGACATCTACAATGTCATAATCTACCAAAGCACAAAAATAACAGCAAGTTATCCACAACGGACTACCTGCTGTTATTATCACCATTCCATCTTACTTTTCTTGTTGTGTCTCTAACACTTTCTTACAGATCAGCTCTTCATCACAATCTGTTCCGCACTGTTCTATGACAGATACAATCTCTGCAATTACATCCTCGGTCTCTTCTAATTCATCTGCAATGTCTGGAATATTCTTTCTCTTTTGTAGCTTTCTACAGATTTGATGAATTAATCTTTGTAAATTCCCCTCTCTATTTCCTTCCTTATATCCTTCCCGTTTCGTATCATCCAGCAAAACCTGTAACGTCATATACTCACGCCTCCATTCTTCGCTTAACTTGACCCGTTCAACTTCCTGTTGTAACTCCTCTGCAAAATCTCCTTCTGCCTGCAAGCCATTAAATATCTGCATTACCTGCTTGAATTCCTCATCTACATCCCCGAGCTCTCCCATTGTATTCACGAACACCTTCTCCGTGCCATCCTGTAACTTGAGCTCCGGCAGCTGTTGACACACATTGCAGAATCGATAGATCCATTGATTCTTACCAAACAGATCAAAGGTACAGATAAATATTACAATACTATGATTCAATTCATCATACGTTGCCCCTTTTTGCAACAGATCCAGATCGATCAGATCTTGATAATAACGGCTACGCTTTACTAACCCGATGAGCTTTGCCGTCTGCATCTCCAAATTATATACCGTATGATTATCATCCTCTAATATAACATCTAACCGGATGCTCTTTGCATCATAACGGACATTGATATAATGCTCATACTTCGGATATGTAACCGAATGAATCCGGCACCCCAATATTACCTCTAGAAAATGCTTTGCCAATCGTTCATTCAGCATTACCTTGCTAAACATGAAGTCATCTGCAATCGTCAGTTCGTCAAATGCCTTACTCATAGTATTCCTCCTTATTATAATAAAATATATTCTGCTTCGCAACCATACTTCCCCAAATGTATATTTATTATATATATAATATACTATAAATAATTATTTCACAAGAAATATTTATTGTTACATTTATATTCTATTAATATATAGAGATATACAAAATAAAACTACTCTTCCTCAACTAAAATAACACCGAAAACAGATCACAAAATCCATTTCCGATGCTATTCTATTCACGCTTTCCTTATTCTTTATCCCTCAGGGAATCCTGTTTACAACAAAAATCTTAATACAAACTCGCTTCTTTTTCTTGATCTCCTTAAGATCTTTCCATCTCCTACTTCACACGAACCGTCTTATTCCCTTTGCCCTTTATGTACTTCTTGTATGCAGAAGCCATCTTCTTTGGAACCTTGACTACTAACTTCTTGCTTGTTCCCTTGAACGCATTCTTACCAACTGATTTCTTATTCCATTGGCTTGATTTCACCTCAATCTTCTTTAAGTTCTTACATTTGACAAATGCATTCTTTCCGATACTTGTCACATTTACGCCAAGGACAACCTTCTTAACTTTCTTGTTGCCTGCTAACGCTTTATCTACAACCACTGTCACCTTATAAGTAACGCCATCCACTGTTACAGAATCCGGCACTTTGATCGTAGAGGCCTTCTTATTCGTCGTTGCCAGATATTCCACCGTCGGATGCAATACTTGAATGCCCCATATCCTATCGCATCTACTTTTCTTCCCCCTAACTCTGACGGGATTGCAAGCTCTACTACTGACTCTATACCTTTATACCCAAGAATCGTCGTAGTATCCATGAGATCCTGCCACTCACATACATACCCATTAATTACCTTAGTTGGAACCTCTTCCTCCGCCTGCACGATCAACGCATTACCACATACTAATCCGATTACCAGACACAATCCCAACATCATTCTTCTTATGTTCTTCATTCTCTACCCTCTCCTACCTCATTTTATCTATCAGGAATAAAATGCTTCACTCTTTGCTCACTAGTTTATATTCCATATACACAACAAAATCCGCTATACTATATACTTACTTGTATCAGTATAACGGATTCCTCAAAGAAATACAATTTGTAATTCCTAATTCTTCCACATGAAATTCCCGTTGCAAAATGCAACAAATCGTAGCACACATTGTCCAATCTGAATCTCACTCTCATTAACAAGCAAAATCTTCTTTGTGACAACCTTACCATTACAGAGAACTTCTTTTCTGCCTTCTTCTGCGGTCAGATAAAAACGGTTCTCCTTCTTGTCGTACAGGATACATGCCTGTGCTTTCCGTGATACCGTCAGTTCTTTGGATAATACCACTTCTAAGTTGGCACCTCTTCCGATATCATTCTGTCCTTCTACTAAGAAAAAACCTTCCCCCTGCATAGCACCCTTCACACAGACCAGACAACCAACTACTTTCCTTCTACCGACAATCTCATACTTCTGCTGACGGTCCATATCCGGTTCTTCCGTATCCACATCACTTTGTGGCTCCTCCGAAAAGTCCTTTGGTTGTGCCATTCCCCGCAATGCCGCACACTGCGGACAGGTATTGAATTTGTCTGCATTATATTTGTGTCCTTTGAGACATTTCACCATCTTCATATGTGAGTAAACTCCTGTTCCTTAACATTACAATATCCATATCTTACCATATTCCTTTTGCTTTTAATATCCCTTTGCATATACAACCATTGTAATATCATAATCCACCACACGCCTATAAAAAATGACAAGTTATCCACAATCTGATAACCTGTCATTCCGTAAGTCCCTCCACTTCCACACAAATATAAACGTATTATTACACGCTAATCATCTAAATAGAAGTCTGCTGTCTGTTTCTTATTGCTTTTCACGTCATATTTCTGTGTATCCTGCGTATTCGATGGCTTTGATGACACCGTGGTTGTTGCCTCCGCACCATCACTCACTGTCAGCACAACCTGCGTGATAGCACCTTCATTATACTTTGTATCCGCCGCAACGGTCTGCTCCATCACAAGATCCTTGTCCATCTGACTACTGTTTTTCCGTTCAACTGTAATCTGAATCTTATTGTCCTCCCGAATAATCCTCTCTCTTGCTTCGGCCTCGGACATTCCAACCACATCCGGCATCGTACAGATCTTAACCTGTTCCGTAGATATCTCCTCGCTTGCCCGTTCTGTCGCTGTATCGGCAGTCGTCGCAGTTTCCGGTTGTGCCTTAACCGGATTCCGGTTCTGTACGCCCCATATCGCAATGCCACACACCAACATGGTAAATACTGCAATCACTCCGACACGTCGCCATATGGCACGCTTTCCGCCACGATCACTTACCCGGTGCATCTGCTCCTGCATCTTATCATCCGTGGTAACATCCATGATCGTAGGTAATTCCTCATCTTTTGGTGCCACAGTCAATGCCTCGTAGAGTTCTTCCACATTCTGAAAACGTTCTGCTGCACGAATCCGCATCCCTTTCTGAATAGCATTCCATTGCCACACCTCTAACATAACGCCCTGATCTTCTAACGGAACCAAGGCTTTCCCTTGTAACCGAGCAACTGCATCTACCGGTGCTTTCCCGCAAAGTGCCGTATAGATCGTGGCACATATTGCATAGACATCCGTCCAGGCTCCCATTTCACCATCATGCAGATATTGTTCCGGTGGTGCATATCCAACCTTCAGCAATACCGTTGTCGTCTTGCCATACTCGATCTCCTTCGCTGCACCAAAATCGATCAGATAGAGTTGGTTATCCATACCGATCATCAGATTATCCGGACTGATGTCCCGATGGATCACACCATGCTTATGCAGTGTGATCAAAGATTTCAGGATCGGGGACAGCATATCCATCCACTCGTCATATCCCATCCCACCATGGCATGATACATACTCTTTCAAGGTAATACCATCGATATAATCCATAATAATATAAGCCGTACCATTTGTTTCAAAGCAATCCCATACCTTGACAATACCCTCGAGATAGCAAAATTCACGCAACACAGATGCTTCCCGTACAAAACGTTCCCTGCCACGCTCATAATCTGCCTCTTTGCCCGGCACCGGTTCTATTTCACACGATCCCGGTCTTCGTAATCCATACACAAGCGGATAATATTCCTTTAATGCTACGGTCTGTCCGGTATCCTTTTTCGAAGCCAGATATGTCACTCCAAAACCGCCTTCGCCCAGTACACTCTCTATTACATATACCCCATATACAATTATTCCTGCTGCAAGTCCCCTCTCACTATTACGCATATTTTGTCACTTCTCTTTTTCTTATGTTACTTATCCTAAACAATACTCTGTATCCGTATCTCCAAAACTGATCTTGGTTCCCGGTTTCACACAATATGATACATCCGCCACTAACCGCTGCTTTCCTGAGATATACGTACCATTCTTAGACACGTCCATGATCTCATAGGCATTCTCTTTCTCATGATATACAAGTATACAATGCAGCCGGCTCACCTTCGGCAGGTTCACAACAATGTCTGCCACCTTCTCATCTCTTCCGATCAGGATCTTCTGTTCCGGCCGGAACTCAATGCTCACACCTTTACAGGCTCCTTTCACACCAACTAAAACGCCTTGTTTCTCAGTTGCCGCGCTCTCTACTTCTTCCTGCATTGCAACCGGTTCATCGGAAAACGCCTCATGCACAATATTCTTATATTTTCGTCCAATAGGAATCGTCAATCGATCCAATTCGATCTCTACACTGTTATATCCCGTCACATAACGTTTCGACACAATGTAGCTCTGGTGACATCGCACGAATCCATCTTCCTTCAATAACTCCTCTAAGACATACATCTTCTCATAATAGGTATAATCCCCTTGTACCGTATGTAAAATAATTCGCCGGTTGCTGCTCTCAATATATATAATACTGGCGATCGGCACCGAAATACGCATACCATCCATCTCGACAAACAGACTTCTCTGTGCCAAATTCACATTCTGCCACTGCCGGTTGAGTTCTGCCTTGAGATCTCTTTGCTGCATCCGCTGCATCTGATACACGAATAAATGATACCGGATTCGGCCAAGCCTCTTTTCTTCCACGCCCTCTAACATCAGAATCGATGTCTCCGGTCTTAACCGGCTGATATATGCCAACGGTTCAATCCCCTGCTCCGTCAACAGCTGATCATCGAGACAAAATATATGATACTCTAAGAACTTACTGCCCTTTCGTTCTAATACCGCCTTTGCAGATACCAGCTCAATCTCCCATTCCTCACAATCACTTAACAAACTTGTGAGCAGCTCCTTTACATACAAACCAAAATTCTTTCTCTTTGTACATATTCCTATCTTCAGCATATACCCTCCCTATAAGAACAAACTTTCCTATAAAGCAAAAAATAAGCAAACCCTATGCAATCAAGGATTTGCTTATTCGTGCCGGCGACCGGAATCGAACCGGTACGGGAGTATAAGTCCCGCAGGATTTTAAGTCCTGTGCGTCTGCCAGTTCCGCCACGCCGGCTGACTGGATGGAGGTGGATTCGAACCACCGAAGCAATATGCAGCAGATTTACAGTCTGTCCCCTTTGGCCACTCGGGAATCCATCCATCTGTCACCAATCAAACTGCCGTTAACAGTCTCATTGGTTGTTTAACAACTGACAATTAAGCATTATACTGCAAAGTCAGCAAGATTGCAAGAACATTTTACTCTGCTTTCAATATGATAGAAGATATCTGTGGAACCTGAATTACCAACTGGTTATTCTCTACCGGATAGATTGCCGGTTCCATAACATATCCTTCTTCCCCTGTAAGCATAAGCCGTCGGAATGTATCCCCATTCGTCATTCCCAGACGATCCACATCCAGGCTCAACTCGACTTCCTCATAATTATTATTCAGTATTACAACAATCTTATCCTTACGATCAAATCTTCCATATGCAACTACTTTGTGATCTCCGTGCAGGAACATGACAGAACCACGTTTCAGCACTTCGTTCTCTTTGTGAATCTGTATAATGTCACGATGGAACAGGATCAGGTCCCGATCCTCTCTTCCCCACGGATACCCTCTCCGGTTATCCGGGTCTGTCCATCCACAAAGTCCAGCTTCGTCCCCATAATATATCGTTGGTGCACCCGGCCAGGTCATCTGAAATACAACCGCCTCCCGGAGCACTCCCTTATTCACATTCTCATTGGCCGCCTCCGGTCCTAATGTATGCGTACGACCTACTCTACGGTTCGTACGGGTTAAGAAACGTGAATGATCATGATTCGACAATTCATTCATTGACACTTCCAAAGACTGCCGATGGAACCGGCTCATATGATGCCGCATTGCCCCGATAAATGCATCCGGATTACCAAGAAGATCCCCACGGAATTCATCGGAATGCTTCTCTACACCGGTTAAGAACCAGGTAATCGGCTCCATAAACGCATCATAGTTCATAACCGTATCCCATTGATCCCCCTGCAACCATCCATACGGATCTCCATAATGCTCTGCTAGGATGATCGCATTGGGATTCGCTTCTTTGACTGCATCCCGGAAATCACGCCAGAACTTATGATTGAATTCCTCTGAGTGTCCGAGATCCGCTGCAACGTCAAGTCTCCATCCATCCGCATTAAATGGTGGCGATACCCATTTCTTACCAATCCGCATAATATAATCATACAAAGACTCGGAGCCCTCGTAATTCAGCTTCGGCAACGTATCATGTCCCCACCAGCCATCATAACTGGCATTATATGGCCAGGCATTCTCATCATAGAACTTAAAGAAACTGCGATATGGACTCTCTGCGGAAGGATAGGCACCCTTCTCATAGCCCTCCTGATTCTCATAGATCAATTCCCTGTCTAACCACTTATTAAAAGAACCACAATGATTAAATACACCATCTAATATGATCTTCATACCACGACGATGAATCTCTTCTACCAGCTTGCAGAACAATTCATTACTCGCTTCAAGATTCGCCTTATTCGTAACACGGTTAATATACCGGCTGGAATTCTTATTCAGATTATCTCCATTCTTAAGACATTCTCCGTCATCCACAACAATTCGCCCAAAATGTGGATCGACATAATCGTAATCCTGAATATCATACTTATGGTTCGATGGCGAAACAAAGATCGGATTCAGATAAATAACTTCTACACCCAGATCCTGTAAGTAATCCAGCTTATTCATAACGCCCTGCAGATCCCCACCATAGAAACATCTTACATCCATTGCATCCGGATACTTGTTCCAATCCGTCACCTGCTTCGTATAATCACCGATATAGTAGTATTCATTATCTAACACATCATTGCTTGTATCTCCATTACAAAAACGATCTACATAGATCTGGTAGAATACAGCGCCCTTTGCCCAATCCGGAGTTGTAAATCCCGGTATAATGCAGAAATTGTAGTCTGGATTAATCTCTAGCTGTACTCCTAACTTGTTGTAATAACACATAGCATTACCGGAAATGATCTCAAAATAATACTCTACCCGTTCTGTATGAAGCTCTGGAAGCGTCACTTCATAATAATCAAACGTTGCGTCTGTCTCTCCTACCGACATCTCATAACGTTCCCCATCACAGATCAGATACACTTTATCCACATTAAACTTCGCTGTACGAAACTTTAACGTCACCGCATCGCCCGGCATCGGCTCCGCCGGAATCCGATACTCTCTCGTGCCGTCCGAAAATAATGCATCCGAACGAAGCGCGGGCTTATTCTGAAACGCATATGTCTGTACTTTCTGTGCACTTGAAAAATTCTTGAACGAGTAACCCATATCTTCCTCCACTATGACAGATCTGCGATCTGCCTTCTACTCTTTTCTATCTCAATTCTTATCTTACTTGTCTACTTCTCATCAAAATAATGTCATCTTTTCCATTTTACCCCATTCCCCCGAATATGGCAACGAAAAATCACATAAAACCATAAAGTAAAAAGGACAGCCAACGCTCGACTGTCCTTTTCTGGAGAAGGTATTTTTTTGTTACTTATGGGGTGTAGCAAAAAAACTATATAATGTATTGGGGGGGTTACAAGTATTATTATACGTATTTTGTTCTAAAAGTGTTCACAAACAATTGATTTATTTTAAAAATCTTTTGTGCATTTCGACAAATACGTTTGTCAACATTGCCCAATCACACCCCGTTTTTGTTCATTTTGTTTATTTTCCAACATCTCGGACTACAAATTTAACAAAGCATACCATTCTATTCGGTTACAACCTCTGTGTCATCAAACAATGCTTCGAATTCCTCACGGTCAATACGCTCTTTCTCTAACAAAAGATTCGCACATTTGTGAAGGATCGCAACATGTTCTTCTAAGATGCGTCTTGCATCCGCATAACACTCATCAATGATCCGTTTTACTTCTTTGTCAATTGCTGCTGCCGTCTGTTCTCCCAACATTCTCTGGTGTCCGATATCTCTTCCGACAAAAGTCTCTTCCTCATTATCGGTCTCATAATTGATCAGGCCAAGTTCTTCTGACATACCATACTTTACAACCATTGCTCTGGCTGCGGCAGTTGCCTGCTTAATATCCTGAGATGCTCCGGTTGTGATATCATCCATGATCATCTCTTCTGCAATACGTCCACCAAGGCTTACCTTGATATCCTGTAAGATCTTGCCCTTCGTATTGAATACATTATCATTCTCCGGCAATGGCATCGTGTATCCCGCTGCTCCCTGTCCAGTCGGAATAATAGAAACCGCATATACCGGTCCGACTCCTTCTAACACATGGAACAATATTGCATGTCCGGACTCATGATATGCCGTAATCTTTCGCTCTTTCTCTGGAACAACACGGGACTTTCGCTCCGTACCGATTCCTACCTTGATAAAGGACTTATCCACGTCCTCTTTGATAATATACTTTCGATTATCCTTCGCTGCATTAATTGCCGCCTCATTCATCAGATTCTCAAGATCTGCTCCTGCAAATCCCGCTGTTGTTCTAGCAATTTCATGCAGATTAACATCTTCACTTAACGGCTTATTCTTCGTATGAATCTTAAGAATATCTTCTCTGCCTTTCACATCTGGCTTGCCGACTGCAATCTTACGGTCAAAACGTCCCGGACGTAAAATAGCCGGATCTAAGATATCCACACGGTTGGTTGCTGCCATCACAATGATTCCTTCATTCACAGAGAAACCATCCATCTCAACTAACATCTGGTTCAATGTCTGTTCTCTCTCGTCATGACCACCACCAAGACCGGAACCTCTCCGTCTTGCTACCGCATCAATCTCATCAATAAACACAATACACGGTGCATTCTTCTTGGCATCTGCAAACAAATCTCTGACACGGGATGCACCAACACCGACAAACATCTCTACAAAATCAGAACCTGAGATTGTAAAAAATGGTACATGTGCTTCACCTGCAACGGCTTTGGCAAGCAATGTCTTACCGGTTCCCGGAGGACCTACCAACAGGATACCTTTCGGGATTCTGGCGCCAAGCTCAATATATTTGTTCGGATTCTTCAAGAAATCTACAATCTCTTCCAGATCTTCTTTTTCTTCCTTCAGTCCAGCCACCTCATCAAATGTAATCTTATTATCACTGTCTGAGGTCATCTTTGCACGGCTCTTTCCAAAGTTCATCATGGAACCGCCGCCACTGCCTGCATTCTGCATTCCGGCAAACATCATGATCACTACGATCATTGCCACCAGACCAAGCACATAAGGCAGCATCTTCTCTAACATACTTGGACGAACCACATCGCTCATCTCAAATGTTACATTCAGATCATTGTCTTTCATCAAAGTATTATACAATTCCTGAAAATCGTTCACATCACTTACATAAAACCGGATCAGGCTCCGATCCTTCATCGTAAGTTCGACAGTACCGGTTGGAACCTCTGCATTCTGTTGTACATAAACCGATGCGACATTCCCGTCTTTGAAGTCCTCAGAAAACTCAGTCTCGGTATAACTTAAGTCTACATTCTGATTGTTTCCCTGAAGTAAATAGAACACACCAAAGATCAGTGCGAACAATACGACGTAGGAAATCAAACTCCGTCTTAAATTTCTGTTCATTCTTGTTAGTCTCCTTTATATCACTCTTCTACAACGACACCAATATATGGGAGGTTGCGGTGTTTCTGGGCATAATCTAATCCATACCCAACCACAAACTTATCTTCAATCACAAATCCACAATAATCTGTCTCAATATCGGCAGTTCTTCGATCCGGTTTATCTAACAATGTAATGATCTTAAGACTTTCCGGATTCCTTGCGCTTAATAACTTCTTCAAGTGGAACAACGTATTACCAGAGTCCACAATATCCTCTACGATCAATACATTCTTACCTTCAATATCCTCATCCAATTCTTTCTTCACGGTAATGTTACCCGCAGATACCATTCCGTCTCCATAAGAAGAAACCGACATAAAATCCATTGTTACAGGAACGGTAATTCTCTTTGCTAATTCACAGGCAAAGAAAATGCTGCCCTTCAAAATAATCACCAAATGAAGCTCCTTGCCCGCATACTCCTGATTCAACTGTTCTGCCAGCTCTCCGATCCGAGCATCCACCTTCTCTTCTGAAATCATCTCATCAATATGATAGTTCATCGCTTACTCCTTCGTATCTCAACTCTAATATATATTGTGTGTCCATGCATACCGGAAAGACCTCTGCCCTGCGTCTGCCGATTACCCATAAAACAGAATCCTCTTCCGTCACTAACGGCCAGTCCGTTCGAACTTCCATTGGTATCTTTGCATCAATGAAATACCTCGATAACCGTTTGTGATTCCCTGTCCGATCTACGATCAGATAGTCGTCCGGCTTTGGTTTCCGAATACACAACGTATTCTTTATTGTATCACACCCGAAGTATTTCGTATAGTTATTTTTGGAATTTCTAATGTTATTTAAGAAAATCTCTCGTTTATGCGGATCGAGCTTTGCAAAGTCCGTTACTTTAGCCGACAAGATACCTTTTCCAGCCTCTACTCTGTACTCCTTCCCGATCAGCTCCTGCCAGTTCCACACCGCATACACTTCGTCTTCCCATTCTCTCTTTACAGAGCATTTCCCAATTATCAGATTTTCATACGAGACTTTTGCCTCCATTCCATATGGCAACGATACCGCCCTGCCGCTTTGCTTCTTGAGCAGGTCATACACCGCCTGTACATGGACTGCCGTAATATCTTTCTTTCTGCCACTGAGCTGGCATAACAATTCATAAAGAATCCCCTGAATAAAAACCGGCTCTTCTTCTGACAACCGGTTCCGGTCAATATATATACGATTTTCTTCCTCCATCCGCACATGTTCTTCCACATATCGTTTCACCTGATTGTCAAAAAACTTCTCATATGCTGCCGCCTGTGCAGCAAAATTAGCAATATGTGAAACCGCCCGCTCATTCACCATTGTAAGCTGTGGAATCACCAGATTCCGAATACGGTTTCTGGCATATTGGTTCTCCTGATTCGTCACATCTTCCCGCCAGGTTACCTGCTGCGTCGTAAGATATGCTGTAATCTCTTCTTTTCGGCAGCAAAGTAATGGACGGATCAATGTAATTCCTTCTTCCTGTTCCATCATGCTGACCGGAAGCATTCCCCGCATTCCCGCCAGATCTGTTCCCCGGCTTAGATGAAACAAAACTGTCTCTGCCTGATCGTCCATATGATGTGCGACCGCAATCTTTGTGCTTCCTGTCTTCCGTGCAACTTCTGTAAAATGCATATAACGGCACTTTCTTCCCATCTCTTCTTCGGACATTTTCTGTTGTGCCGCAAGAGCAGGAACATCCTCATAAAATACATGACAAGCTACCCCCAGTGAACGACACAGCTGTTCCACAAATACCACATCTTCATCTGCCTCTGTCCGGATTCCATGATGCACATGAATCACATTAAGATCCAGTTCCCATTCCTTCTGTAACACACAAAGAGCTATCAACAAAGCAACCGAATCCGCACCACCTGACACTCCAAGCACGATGCGGTCACCCTTATTTAACATATGATTCTCAAATATATACTTTCGTACCTTGTTGATCATTCTTATCTCCTTTGCATTCTATTACCGTTCCCACACGCCGGCAACTAGTACCGTACTATCGTCCCGCATTTGCCCCCGCTGCATGGAAACTACCTCCTGCATGATCATTTCCGCCATCTTCTGCACATTATTCGTATCCAGATCTGCGATCAATTCCGCCAGATACGTCTCTTTATTCTCAAACAGTATGCCATCCAGCACACCATCACTAACCATTACAATGATATCCCCATGATATAGCTTTCTCTCACAAGTGTCAAATTCCACCTGTTCCAGCACTCCCACCGGCAAAGAAGTAGAACGAATGCATTCCACCCGGTCCTTGCGCCGGATAAATGTGGTGGATGCCCCCAATTTCACAAAGTCTGTCATCCCGCTATACAGATCCAGAACGGTCAGATCCAGAGTAGAGCTCATATTGCCATCATCCAAAAAGCTGATAAAGGAATTGAGCAGTTCAATTGCAAGCTCTCTGCCAAATCCAGCACGAAGCAGCTGTTCTAACAGATCCACTACCTGCTCACTTTTCATGCAGGCACTTTCTCCACTCCCCATACCGTCTGATATCATCAGAACTGCCTTTCCATTATCCAATCGGATGACAGAGAAATTGTCACCGCACAACGCTTCCCCATTCCGGTTCTTCCTGACAATCCCTGTTGTCAACATATACTGTGCCGCTTCTGTAAAACAGAAATGACTCTCCCTCCGGCTCACCGCATCATCTTCCCGATCCATACATACCATTTCTTTCCCGACAATCCCACGCAATGCGGCTGCCATCTGCCTGCCTGTCACAACACGGTCTTTTTCAAGATAACAACTGAGATAGACTTTCTTACGTCCCTCCGCATCTTTTACCAATACAGCCTTCGTTACGTTCATTCCCATCCTCGCAAACCGGTATGCCACTCTTCCTTCAAATAATTCTACCTGCATCGACCGTTCCGTTACCGTGACTGGAAAAGACTGTATCACCTGTCCGATCTGCCCTAACTGGCGGATAAAATTTCTCCGCATTTCCATTAACCGGTTGCTCTGTGACTCCACAACATTAAGTAACGAGATACCATCCCCACTTAAGTACACGTTGCTAAGTCCCTCCGGCATTTTCTGTGGATGTTCCTCTTCGTGTAATAACAGCATTTTCTCCATTGCCAGAAAGGCTTCGCCAAAATTCTGAATCCGTTCCCGGCTCGCCTCCTGGAGCAGAATATCCTGCGATAACTGCGTCACTTCCTCTCTTCGCGTCCTTACCTGTTTGAGCCAGACAGTCGGAGTCAGCAAAAACGATGCTAACACAATCAATGCACTCCAAATCATAGCGGGTTGTAACAATTCCGGCTCATATAATACTCCAAGCAGAATATAACCTGCCAGATAGGATAACAATACACCCGGTTTTCCTAATTCCCGCATAATAACGATCAGGCTTGCCAACAGGATCATAACTGCCAGATAAGACACTTGTCCCAAAGAAAATGCCAGCACTAATCCGGTAATACTTCCTGTCACAATCCCGATGCTTCCATCAAACCGGTATGTATGATACAAAAGCAGATATCCGGCAATCACAAACAGCAGGCAGATTGGCTGCTCAATCTTTGGGCAGCCAAACAATGCCGCTCCCATTAACGCAAAAATTCCAATAAACCGCTTATTATCCGCAAACATTCTTCCGGTTCCTGCCCGGAATGCGAGAAATCCCTGTTCAAAGATAAGCACGGCACATCCACTGATAATCCCTTCTAACAATGAATACAACACGCTGATTTCCTGTCCTGTCACCAGATATTGATAGGGCATACTCACTGCCCACAACACGCCACCACTTAACAGTGCAATCTGCTCATGACTGGCAAATATCTTACTTCGATCTGTCCCCTTTAATAACACAAGTAAGAACATCAGCACCAGACTGTATTTTATTACCGCAGCACCATCGAACCGGCTCGCCACGCCAAAGATTAACGCCAGAAAAACTCCGATCGAGCTTTGATTTTGTAAATACGTCCCCATGAAAAAGGGCACAACAAAAGGATACATTCCAAGCAGGCAGCATCGCGCCACCATAAATGCAAGGATATGTATCCCCCAATGTTCTATCTTATACCGCATATGGCATCCCTCCCACACATTCAAAGTGGGATCGATTATAGCAAGCCATACTTGCAGAATCTGTCAATATATCACGACAACATTCGCAACTTCCGACACACGCATCTGCTCATGGTTATTTGTTCTCCGGCTCGATCAGTATCTCATCGGGATAGACAAGTCCTAACTTACTCTTTGCTACATCTTCCATATACTTCTTCGTCTGCATATATTTCTCTAATTCTTCCAAATCTTTGGTTCGCTGTTCTTCGTCTTTGATCTGTTTTTCCAGCACTTCCTGCTTCTTCGATAATTCCTTACTTTCCCTCTTCAACGAAACAGACTTGGCACCGACACAAACACAGAATATGACAACCACAAACACGATCAACGGTAGTCCCTTTTTGATTTTCTTTTTTCTTCTACGTCGTCTACTCACTTATCTCACCTGTTTCCTATCTACTCTTCCATGCCATTGTAACCTCTGCCCCCATTTTTTTCAATGTTTTTCTTATCTTCCCTTTCAAATACCGGATTGGTCTTATTGCCAGATTCCATCCTTTCCGAAATATCGGAACCAGCTTACCTGCAAAGAAAAGAAATACTCTGCTAAGTGTCAATGTATAGATCAGCACTCCTAAGAACAGTCCAAGAAATGCATATCCCCGAAGTGTTCCCCGGTTGTAATAAAACAAGGTTCGAAACACCATCCAGGCAGTAAAGAGCCAGAAAATCAGGTCTTCCATATCCACCACAAACTCTTTATGCCGGAAACACATCCGAAATATGCGGATTCCATCATACATCATCGCAAGAAATGCTCCTAACAACAGACAGACCACAAATAACTCCATCTCTCCATAGATCAGATCAGCCATTCTTCCCCCTATTTAAACAGGCGGTTGAACAACCCATTCTCACCCTTCATACCCGGTTTCAGATCGGAATAAGTGAAAGAATCGACTCTGCCATCTACTTCCACTTCTCCCTTTTCAAGTGTAAGTTTCGTTACATTCAAGTCTGTCCCTTTAATCAACAGCACTCCCTGTTCCGTCTCTAGCAACACCTCGTTCGGATCAAAAGAAATAACAGCATTTACTCCGGTAATCAGTCCGGCACCTCTGTTATTCAATGTAATCTTATGAGACTTGTTCGTTCTGACATCTTCCATACCGTGTCCACCCTCCTGTCTGACTTTACTTGATGTATTCTATGTCAGACAGAAAGCAAAAATGACTATCTTCCTACAAATAACGGAACATGTCTTTCGCGTCTTCCTTTTTGGTGGATTCCACGATTGCAGTTACCTCTACTGCCACATTCTTATTACCAAATGCGATCTCAATGTGATCGCCCTCTTTTACATCTGTGGATGCCTTTGCCACTTTGCCATTCACCATGACTCTTCCGGCATCACAAGCGTCATTGGCAACAGTTCTGCGCTTGATCAATCGCGATACTTTCAAATACTTATCTAACCGCATACTAACCTCCATAAACGAAATAAGGCTGTTGCATTCGCAACAGCCCTCATCTTCTTCAACAAATCGAATTATTTGTTAACGATATCCTTTAAAGCCTTACCAGCTTTGAACTTAGGAGCCTTAGAAGCTGCAATCTTCATTGTCTCGCCAGTTCTAGGATTTCTTCCCTCTCTTGCTGGTCTCTCAGCAACTTCGAATGTTCCGAATCCAACTAACTGGATCTTCTCTCCTTTAGTTAACTCTTCTGCTACTACATCTGTGAATGCCTTTAAAGCCTTCTCAGCATCTTTCTTAGATAATTCAGTCTTCTCAGCCATAGCTGCAACTAATTCTGCTTTGTTCATAGGAATAGTTCCTCCTCTTAAATATTATATAGTATTTCTTTGATTCCCTGCCCCTGATAGGCAAGTCCTAGTAGTAGTTATACTCGTTTACCCCTTGTTTGTCAAGCAAATAGGCTGATTCTTCATTTTTTTGTACAAAATAGTAGAATTTTTCACAAGACAAACTGACAAAATCTATTCATTTTGCCTTTTGTCATTATGCATTTCATACAGTTTTAAATTATTATTATTGTCTATTTTTACCAAAATTTTTCTTAGTTGATTTTTATTAAATTCCTTGATTTTTCTAGGTTTTTCCTTACTTTTTAAGGTTTTTATCCCTCCATCTGTCTGCCTAAGAAATTTGCAGCAATAATTGCCGCCTTTTGTTCGGTCTCAGTCAGGGAATTCTTCCCTTCTTTCGTGAGAACAATTACCGCACCAATGGCATCTCCCTCGCTGATGATCGTCTGAATAATCTGCCCTTCATATACATCATTATTATCGTCTGTGATCTGAATATATTTCTTTTCCCCTTTCCTTGCCATAATGGCCTCTCTGTCATTAATTGCTTCTTCCAGCTCCTTGTGCAGGGACTTTCCGAGTAACTCTTTCTTCGGCATTCCGGCAACCGCAATAATCTGATCCCGATCGGTTACACATACCGGACAGTTCAGGATCTGGGCAGTTGCATCCACATATTCCTGTGCAAAGATTGCAAGTTCTCCAATCGGAGAATATTTCTTCAAGATGATTTCCCCATCTTTATCCGTAAAGATTTCTAATGGATCGCCCTCTCTGATACGTAACGTTCTACGAATCTCCTTTGGTACAACAATTCTTCCCAGCTCGTCTATTCTTCTTACAATTCCTGTTGCTTTCATATGAAAAAACCTCCTGCTTTCTACATACTTTCCATAATTATGCTGTATGGGTAGTATGTGGAAATCAAGAGGTTTTATGCACCCGATTGTGACAATTCTTATATATGCTTACAACGATATTGTTTTTGTGTTTCTATACTGTGGTCGGTTCAATTCTTTCCATATCATAACCGCACACACAATTGCCGCCAGCAGATCCGCCACCGGACCTGCATACATAATACCGTCAATTCCCATAAATAATGGAAATATAACAATAAGCGGCAACAGGAATATGATCTGTCTTGTCAAAGCTAAGAAACTTCCCCGTTTCGGCTTACCAATTGCTGTGAAGAAGTTCGAGCTGATCGGTTGCAGGAAATTAACAAAAGTAAAAAACAAAAATACATGAAAATAACTGGTTGCAAAAGAATAATACATCTCTGATCCATTTCCAAAGACCGATATGATCTGTCTCGGAAAGATCTGAAAGATTGCAAATGCGACGACTGCCAATAAGGCACCGCACCCAGTCGCTTTGAAATATGCCTCACGCACCCGGTTATATTTCTTTGCCCCGTAATTAAAGCTGGCAATCGGCTGTAACCCCTGTGATATACCAATCACAAACGACATGAACAACATATTAACCTTCGTTATGATTCCCGCACATGCAATCGGAATCGACTCTCCATATTGAGACATGGAACCATAATACTTCAGAGACTTATTCATAATGATCTGTACGATCATCATTGCAATCTGGTTGCTGCATGGTGCCATACCAAGTGCAGCGATCCTTCCTACATTTTCTACCTTGAGCACAAAATGTTCCTTCTTAAGCGTTACGGTCTTACAATGTGCCAGATACCAGATGGCAAGACCTCCAGACACATACTGCCCAATAATGGTAGCAAGTGCCGCCCCTGACATCCCTAAATTCAAACCAAACACAAAAACAGCATCCAATATTGTGTTGATTATAGCTCCTGTCAGATTACACAACATTGTGATCTTCGGTCTTCCATCCGCGCGGATCAGATGTCCTCCACCGGTTGCCAACGTAAGCAGCGGAAATCCAAGTGCCGTAATCCGGGTATATTCTTTGGCATACCCAAGCACATTGTCCGGCGAGCCAAAAAATCGAAGCATTGGTTCCAGAAACAGCTCTGCAATCACACATAATCCCAATCCACACAAGAATAACATGGCAACTGCATTGCCCATATAGTGAACTGCCTTTTTCTTATCTCCACTTCCCACCGCAATGTTAAATGCCGATGAGCCTCCAATTCCAAAAAGGAGAGAGATTGCCAGACAGGATGTAGACAGTGGAAATGCAATATTTGTGGCTGCATTTCCAAGTTCTCCAATCTTCTGACCGATAAAAAACTGATCTACAATATTATAAAGCGATCCCACCAGCATAGAGATAATACTCGGAACTGCAAAGGAACGGAGCAGTTTATTGATCTTCTCATAACCTAATAGATTCTCTGTTGTCATTTTATTGTTTTCCATCCAATCATCTCCGGTTTCTTTCTTCATACTATAATTCTTTTCCCTTGATGACAACTTCTTGCGAAATGCTGCTGTCATCCAGCTTCACTACAAATGCAAATATGCCACCTACAAGTGCAAAAACAACACCTAAAAGCGCCACAACAATACAGGCCATCATAGATCCCTCCTGTGTCCGAACATCGCGCGGATTATCCGGATCATAATAAACTGCAATTGTCTGTCCTTCTTCCATGCCGGACTGATACCATCCCAGATCAACCTCTGAATAATGAACCCCTTCCTCCGTATCATAACTGATATACACATCATGTTTTATATCATGGTCGCTATCTGCACTCACATATTCATAAATAGTATCAATTGTAGCGGTTGTCTGCTCCGCAGTCGCATAGAACTTTTTGCTGTTATCGCGAATTGCAAATCCACCGATCACCATTCCGATTCCTGCCAACATAAATATAACACCAATTACTTTTCCAAGCTTCTCATTTGTCATGCTTCTCCTCCATTTGCATTCCCGCTTTGCCTTCTGATTAATTATATGCTGCCAGGGGCAAACTGTTCAATATAGATCCGCGACATCTCCATATAATTCTTTGCATGCAGATAGTCTGATTCTTGTTCCTGCCCATCTGTATACCAGATCGGTGTCATTCCAACTTCTGCCGGTCCTTCTACGTCCTTCCGAAAACTGTCCCCGACATATACCACCTCTTCTGCTCTCACACCCATCTTAGTAAGTGCCAACTTAAAAATTACCGGATCCGGTTTCTCCCTGCCCGCTTCTTCACTCGTTGTAATATAGTCAATATACTCTGCAATTCCTAACGCCCGAAGCTTCCGATGCTGGATATGCACCGTCATGTCTGTACAGATTCCGATAAGAATTCCATCCTCACGAAGCTGCTGTAAAAATTCTTTCACTCCATTATATAATACCATGTGTGAAAGGATATAATTCCAAAAATAGTCATATAATTCTAACGCAAAAGAAACGGATGGGAGGTTAAGGATCTCCAACATCCGTTCCATATATAGCATCCGGTTATGTCTTGCCGCTACATCATCTGTAATCTGTTCCTTTACACTGAAACGGGCCGCATCAAATGCGCCCCGCACAGTATCATAGTCCATATGTAATAATATATCAGCAGCATAGCGGCAAAGCGCCTCTACACCTTCTTCATTCAGATGGTAGCAGTCATAAAATGTATCATCCAAGTCAAATAAATATGCTTTTATCATGGCATTTTACTCCTGTATCTTATTACTTTGCAATATAATAATTACCTGTCTTCAACAGAATCGGCACTTCTTTCTCGCAAATGATCGGAACCTCACCCAACTCGTAGATCTTGCACATAGTATTCTTCTCTGCCTTACTGCTATCTACTAACACATAAGTCTGTTCCGAATTCTCCCGGACAATCTGCTTCTTCTCTGCCTCTCTCACATCCGGGGTGCTGATTCCTGCCCGTTCCGAAAAACCACTCGCACCAATAAATGCCTTGTTAAAGAAATTCTTAGTCAGTGCCATATTCGTTGTCGTTCCAAAAATCGACGCTGTTGAGATATTCAATTCACCGCCGAGCAGATATACTTTCATATGGGTTCCCTGAAGCTCCGGATAGATCAGTGCATTCGTTGTAACAATTGTAATCTTCTTATTCTTAAGGTATTTTACCATCTCTAATGTAGTGGAACCGGAATCCAAATAAATAGAATCGCCATCCTCAACCAGACTCGCTGCATATTTGGCGATTGCCTCTTTGGCCGCTACCTGCTTATTCTTCTTCGTATCCACAGGTGCTTCATATGACTCCATCTTCAACCGGGCTCCGCCGCCTCTTAACAGCAGCACTTGTCCTTCATCCTCTAAAGCCTTCAGATCACGCCGGATGGTCGACTCCGAAACACTATCAAACAAATTCATAAAATCTTCTATACTTGCAACTTCTTTGGTCTCCAGATATTGTAACATCTGCAATTGTCGTTCATACGGAATCATCTTTCCACCTCGTTTCTGCTTATCATGATAATTTTATTTTCAAATTTTGTCAATTAAAATTACAAATAAGATTGTGTATTTACTTCCTCTAAGGTTGGCATTGACGGTTGTGCGCCATATCGACATACTGTAATTGCACTGCATCCGGTTGCGAACTCACAGGCATTCACGATATTCATTCCATGAATCAACGCATATCCTACTGCTCCAATAAAAGAATCTCCTGCACCGGTAGATTCCACTGCATCTACCTTTTTAGATGGAATAAATGTTACCTCTCCGGCACTTGCTACAACCGATCCCTCTTTTCCCAATGTAAAGATGCAGGCATTTCCAAGCTCCGCACTCATCTTAAGTGCATTCTCTTTCGCCTTTTCGACTGTATCCACCTCTGAATGCAGATAAAATGCCGCTTCTACTTCATTTACTACCAGAATATCTACTTTTTTCAAATATGCTTCCGGGATTTCAGCCGCCGGTGCTGCATTCAGCAGCACCTTACAGCCGGCTTCTTTTGCCTTATCAATTGCGTACATGTTGATCTCCTGAGGGATCTCCATCTGCAAGATCACTATCGCAGATTCTTTCAATAAATCCTCTGCATGGTCAATATCTTCCTTAGTCACCGCATAATTTGCACCTTTCACGATAACTGCAAATACGCTTCCATCCTGTAAAGCATTTACCACACCCATTCCGGTCGGTTCCTCTACTCTGCGGATACGCTCTGTATTTACACCATATTTCTTTGCCTCTGAAATGAGAATCTCACCATTAGGATCCTTGCCTACGCAGCCGATCATATAAGTCGGAACACCTAATTTGGCTGCCTGCACCGCCTGGTTCGCACCCTTGCCACCTGCACTGAATGCTACATCATCTGCATGAAACGTCTCACCCATCTCCGGCAGCCGGGCAATCTTCAATATCACATCATAATTCAAACTTCCAATTACCGTAATCTTATCTCTCATATGCCGACTCCTTTATCTGTCTGTTATGCGTTCTTACGACGGGCAAGCATTGCCTCAAAGTCTGCCTTGATGAACTCGAAGTAAGAAGCTACGATGATAATAATACCGGTTACTACATACTGCCAGAACGAATCTACATTGATAACAACCATTCCTACCTTTAATACCGCTAACATAAATGCTCCGATAAAGGTTCCAAGTGCAGTACCCCGGCCACCTGCCATTGCCGTACCACCGATCGCTGCTGCTGCGATCGCGTCTGTCTCATAAGTAAGACCTGCTGTTGCTTCCGCAGAACCCAAGCTTGCTAACATGATCATACCTGCAATAGATGCGCATACACCACACACTATGTAAGCGATATATTTGGTCTTGAATACGTTAACACCGGAAAGGTTCGCAGCTTCTTCATTACCACCTACTGCATATAAGTTATCACCTGTACGGGTCTTTGACAAGATAATATGAGCAATCACAAATACCACGATCATAACCAGCACATAGTAGCGGATACCCATGAACATCTTACCGTTAAAGATATTACGGAAACTGTCAGGAACATTCGTTACCGGAGTACCACCGGTTACCACGTAAGCAATACCACGATAAAGACTCATCGTACCAAGTGTTGCAATGAAAGGCTGTAACTTTAAGTTTGTTACAAGGAATCCGTTAAATGCACCTGCAACCACACCGATCAATAATCCAACAACGATTGCAAGAATCGGCGGAACGCCATTGACACAACACATTGCAACTGCAATACCGGTAATGGCAAAGGTACATCCAATGGATAAGTCAATTCCCGCTGTAATGATCGTGAACATAATACCTGCTGCCAATACTCCATTTAATACCATCTTCTGAAATACGGTTAAAATATTATTCCAGGATAAAAAGTTTGGGTTCATCGCTGTAAAGATCATTCCCATAACAATCGTTGCAAGAAATACAACAATCTCACGCTTATATTTATCAAAAATATGTTTCATCTTATTTACCTCCAATCGCATAATCCAGAATTTCATCTGTATCGAATTTCTCTCTGTCTGTTAGTTCTGCTGAGATGTGACCTTCACTCATAACGATCAGACGGTCACTGATTCCCATCGCTTCCGGAAGTTCAGAAGAAATAACGATCAGGCTCTTTCCTTCTGCTACTAATTCTTCCATCAGACGATAGATCTCTGCCTTAGCCGCAACATCTACACCTTTGGTCGGTTCATCAAATATAATGATATCGGTATCTGCAGACATCCATCTTGCAAGGATAACCTTCTGCTGATTACCACCCGACATATTCTTTGTCAGATAATCCGGTTTCTTAGGGTTGATATCCATCTCCTCAAAAAAGCGCTCTGCATTTTTCTTCTTTTTCCCTTCGTCTAAGAACGGGCCTGACATATATTTATCTAAGCTGGAAATGGAAATGTTATCAATATTCGAAAACTGATTCATAAATCCCTGGGTCTTACGATCCTCAGGAAGTAAACCGATACGATTCTTTAGTGCTTTCGTTGTATTCCAACGACCTGTGATCTCTTTCCCCATAAGGTACATCTTTCCGCCTATTTTCTGATCTGCACCAATAATCGTTCTCATCACTTCGGAACGTCCTGCTCCGATCAGACCGAAGAATCCTAAGATCTCTCCTCTATGAAGTTCAAATGATATGTCATTGAAATCTTTGCCATTGGACAGGTTCTCTACCTTCAACACAACCTCATCTGTTGCCGGGCTTGGTTTTAATCTGTCTGCCACAGATGCCACACTTCTTCCTACCATGGCATGTATCATTTCCTCACGTGTCGTTTCTTTGACATTCAGTTGTGTAATAAATTCACCATCCCGCAATACGGTCGCACGGTCGCAGATCTGGAAGATCTCTTCCAAGTGATGACTTACATATAATATCGTAACACCACTCTTTTTGAGCTTCTCAATAACTGCAAAGAGCGCCTCTGTCTCCTTCTGTGTCAGGGAAGCAGTCGGCTCATCTAACGAAATGATCGTAGAATGATGATATAAGGCTTTGGCAATTGCGATCATCTGCTTCTGCCCTGCTGTTAATGTTCTTACAATGTCTCTGGATTTGAAATTACAATTCAACTCTGAAAGGATCTCATCAACATCCTTGTGCATCTTATTGAAATCCACAAACAATCCTTTCTTTGGCTCATAACCCAATGTTACATTCTGTCCGACTGTCAGTTCTTCCACAACCATGGTTTCCTGATGAACTTTGGAAATCTTTCCATCCCGAATCGCATCATTGGGATGCATAAAATGTACCGTCTCCCCATGAAGCTTTACCGTTCCTTCATATTCTGAATAGACACCATGAAGAATATTTAAGATTGTTGATTTTCCGGCACCATTTTCACCAAGTAAGGCATGCACTTCTCCTTCCTCTACGGAAAAGGACACATCTTTTAACACATGAACACCCGGGAAATATTTGTTAATCTTAATAAATTCAACGGCCTTTCCCATCTCGTATACCTCCTATAAAGTGGACTGCCACATTACTGTGACAGTCCCACGTAATCTCTTATCTGTCTGCGTTCTCTATTCCGCTACATAATTTGCATCTTCCCAGCCGATGATCTCTGCTGCATCCTTGTCAACATTGGTTGAATCAATCAAAGCCTGCGGAGTTGCTACGACTCTTGGCATATCCTGTCCTGCAAGTGCTCTTAATGTACACTCCATTGCAACTCTTGCTGTGTAATACGGGAAGGAATCAATTGTTGCATCCAATCCACCATCACGGATAGAATCATATGCTTCACCAATTCCATCTACACCAACTACAAGGATATCTTTGTCTGCCTCTTTTACTGCTTCCACAACACCAAGTGCCATATCATCATTGTTACAGAAGATTGCTTTCAGATCCGGATACTGCTGAATCCATGTTGCAGCCAGGTCCTTAGACTTCTGACGATCCCAGTCTGCATTCTGCTCTGCTACAATGTCAAGCTTAGAATTGTTATCTGCGATCCAATCCTTGAAGCCGGATGTACGTTCTCTTGCTGCAAATGCCTTTGCCATACCGATTACAATAGCTACCTGGCCTTCATCACCAAGCTTATTAGAGATCCACTCTGCTGCTAACTGTCCGTTCTGGTAAGCATTTGGTCCTGCATAATAATCTGCTGTTGCGATAACACCATCATTTACATTATATACCGGAATCTTTGCATCTTTTGCATTCTCAACAGCTGCTGTTAAGTTTGAATCTGAAATCGGGCTTAACATTAATGCGTTGCATCCCTGATTTGTCATATTTTCAACCATTGTCTGCTGACCGGTCTCATCACTCTCATCTGTAGTACCATCTACATCCACTGTAACATCTACACCAGAAGCTTTAGAGATCATGTCTGCTGCTTCTTCATATCCGGTCTGTAACGTTCTCCAATATTCATTCGTCAAGGACTTCTCAACCGCTCCAAGCTTTAATCCGCTCTTAACCGGAACATCACCGAACTTCTCACGAACCTCTTCAATTGTCATGCTGTCTTTCTCTGTGTCAGGATTAAACTCCTCTGACTGTGCTGTCTGTGTGGAATCTCCACCACTCTTGCTGCTGTCTGTTGCTGCTCCATCTGTGGAACAACCTACCATAGCAAATGCCATGGTTGCTACCATTAATGTTGCTAAAAATTTCTTCTTCATAATACGTACCTCCTTAAAATCCTTCTCTATTTCATCATCTCTAAAATTAGGTTCTGTGCACTGATTCCATCACGCTTTGCGACAATCTTATTGATCTCTTCTACCCCAATCTTATCTACCATCTTGCTGATCTGTTCAAATGCATCAATGTTTGCCTGTACTTCTAAGATTGCATTCTCACGGATCGGGAATGTATCAAAGAATACGACTCCATCATAATGATATCTCTTCAGATAATAGATAAACTCCGCACACAACGAGAAGTTGACTGAACCAAAGATCAATCCGCTGTCCTGGAATCCATATCCGTCATTCATATGAAGTCCGAATAATTTTCCTTTGGATGCTGCAAGTGCCAATCCATAAGATGGGCTGTCATGTTTCATTAACATATGGCAGAAATCCAATGTGCATCCCACATTCTCTCTGTTAACCTCGGAGATCAGATACATTGTCATTCCTGTGGAATCGATCAATGCGAAGTTCCTTTCTTCATAAGGCTTATACTCAATACTGATCTTCATATCCTTTGCATAATCAGCCACTTCCTGAATAGCCTCCACAACCTGTTTGAAGCAATATTCATAGTCCATCTGAAACGGATAGTCAAATCCATCATTCTCTAACCATAATGTAATAACGCTTCCTCCAAGCTCTCTGCAGATGTCCGCTGCTTCCTTGCACATGGTAATCGCCTTCTGTCTCAGTTCCTCATCCGGGTTCGTGAGATCACCATTCAAAAAGAAGTTTCTCCATCTGACTGCAAATCCGTTCACTTTGAGATCTCCCATTGCCTTCTTGATCTCTTCTAAATCATATCCTGCAATATGCTCCGGGTAATTGAACTCAAGATGTGTCATACCTTTTGTCTCACGATATGCCTTAATCGCATCCAACACATTCTGACCCTTGAATATGAACGAATTCATTCTTCCTGCATAATTCATGCTTTCATCATCCTCCTTTGCAATTTATTTGTCATTTTCTTTCACTTATTTTCATTTCTTGTCATTATAATATAACAGTTTTCATATCTTGTCAACATAAATTATCATATTTTTGAAATTTTCTTTCATCTTTTCAGTTTTATTGTGTATTTTTCCGAGTTTGTTAAAACTAACTGTCATTTTATGTCACATTTTTGCAATAATTCACAAGAAAAATGCATAAAAAAAGGACATGTCATACAACATGTCCAAATCTAACTTATTGCTTAATGCAGTATCTGCGCCATTTTTTCCAATCGGTTCAAAGCTTCCTGCAATGTATCTTTCGATCTTGCAAAATGCAGCCGGATCAGATGATTCACCGGTTCCCGGAAGAAACTAGAGCCCGGCACAGCCGCTACGCCATACTCCTGGATCATCCATTCACAAAATTGCAGATCTGTCCAGCCGTCAAATTGTGGCAACGCCAGAAAATCCGTAATATCGATCAGGATAAAATAAGAGCCCTGCGGAACTGTGTGCTTTAATCCGATTGCATCCAGTCCCTTTACGAAAAAATCTCTCTTTTCTGTATAGAGTTCCTTTAACCCCTGATAATATTCCTCTCCAAAATTAAGACCGACCGTTGCTGCCTCCTGCAATGGTGCCGCAGCCCCAACCGTCAGGAAATCATGCACTTTCTTAGCCGCCTCAATCACCCGCTCCGGCCCGACAATATATCCTAACCGCCAGCCCGTAATAGAATAGGTCTTTGACAGGGAATTACAGGTGATCGTTCGGTCATACATACCCGGAAGTCCTGCCATATGCACATGTACATATGGATCAAATACAATATGCTCATATACCTCATCCGTCACCACATAAGCGTCATATTTTGTTGCAAGCTCCCCAATATATAACAGCTCTTCGCGTGTAAATACTTTTCCACAAGGGTTAGACGGATTGCAGACAATGATCGCCTTCACGCCCTGCTTGAATGCTTCCTCTAGCACCTGCTTATCAAAATGGAACTCCGGCGGTACAAGCGGCACATAGATTGGCTGTGCACCGGAAAGAATCGCATCTGCACCATAATTTTCATAAAATGGAGAAAATACAATAACCTTATCCCCCGGATTACAGATCGTCATCATGGTTGCCATCATTGCCTCGGTTCCCCCACAGGTTACAACCACTTCCTTATCCGGGTCGATCGTTCTTCCGATTGCCTTTCCCTGTTTTCTCGCAACTGCCTCCCGGAAATTCTTTGCACCAAATGTAATGCTATACTGATGCGGTCCTTTCTTCGCTGCCTCTGCTAAGGCATCCGTAATCTCCTGTGGTGGATCAAAATCAGGAAATCCCTGTGACAGATTAATTGAATCCTCCTGCGCATCATTGATCCGGGTCATTCTCCGAATGACCGAATCAGTAAAAGTTCCTACCCGTTTGCTTAATTCTGGCATATTTCCACTCCTCCTTTATTCTTCTGCTCCAACATCTTCGTCGCCTTTCTCACACAGTAAAAACAGGCCGGTGCAATGTAAAGACACGCCGTCACCCATGCTGTCTGATCCGAAAAGCAGATTGCTGTATATCCAAATGTTCCTACCAGTCCAAGGCTGACCACAGACCGGGCGATCATCTCTGTCACCCCGGATATCACTGCACGCATCGAATAGCCAAGTCCCTGTGTCACCATACGCGTAATGTTAAGGATTCCCAGACTCCAATAGAAGAATCCCATACACCGCAAATATTTTGCAGATGCATCCAATACGTCTACCGCCTTGCGGCTCACAAAGATCATAGAAAGCGTTCTGCCCGCAAAGATCAGGATAAGCCCTGCCACAATACCATATCCAACCGCAAGGAATATTGCCTGCCACAGACCTTTCTTGATTCGTTCTGCTTTTCCCGCGCCTAAGTTCTGGCTGCAGAATACGGATGCAGCAGTTCCGATTGCATCAAACGGACACATTGTAAACTGTTTGATACGCATACCTGCCGTAAAACCGGATACACAGATACTTCCTAAGCCGTTATTTGCCGCCTGCATGACCATACTGCCGATCGCCGTAATAGAAAACTGCAGTCCCATCGGCAAGCCCATGGATAACAGCTCTTTCACGCTGCCACTCTTCACAACACGGTGTTGCTTTGCCATCCACAGCAGACTGATCTTCCTGCCAATGTAGACCAGACACAGAATTCCGCTGACTGCCTGCGAGGTGATCGTTGCGATCGCTGCCCCGGCACATCCCCATTTCAACACAACAATACAGAACAGGTCTAAGAATATATTCAATATTGCCGAAAATGCCAGAAACATAAATGGTGTTCTGCTATCTCCGACTGAACGCAGGATGCTTGACAGAAAGTTATACATCAATGTAAATGGCATACCCAGAAAGATGATCAACAGATACGAATAAGCATTATCATAAATATCCGATGGAACTGACAGGGTATGTAAGATCCACGGACAAAGAATCGAACAAAGCGTTGTCAGAATAACCGCAATCCCTCCGGTTAATAACGCCCCATTGAAGATATAATTGCGCATCTTGTCAAGATCATTTGCCCCGTAATACTTGGCGACCGGCACCCCGAATCCGGCACAGCATCCCATGCAGAATCCTAATACAAAAAACTGTACGCTGCTGCTGGCTCCTACTCCTGCTAACGCTTTCGTACCTAAGATCTGACCAACGATTGCCGCATCTATAATATTATAGGTTTGTTGTAACAGGTTTCCCAATAATAATGGCATTGCAAATTGCAGCATTAATTGTAAGGGATTTCCTTTTGTCATTGCAGTTGCTTTATTTGACATTTCTTTCCACACCTTTCTAAATCATACTCCCCAACTTTATGGATGAAGACGGACGCAAAATGATCACCGTGTTTGTTTGGGTGCCAAGACAGTGGATTTCTTATACCATGCTCAGTTGTGCTAACCGTTCCAGCGAGCCACAAACATACAGAAAATCTCAGCTTGAGGGCTTCGATTTTCTGTTGCGTCTCGCTTCCACAGCACAAAATATCGCATGAATATAAAAAATCCACTGCCCTGGCACTATTTATATGATGATGATCATTCATCTGTTCATTGGTTCAAACGATCCATAAAGTTTCCGCCATACCCGATGCCGTATTGACGGTATCACAGCCGGAACGGCTACCATAAACACATTAACATCGATTGCAGACAGGTTATTCAAACGTATAATAGCATAAGGAAAACTCGGCAGGGATACATTCATATCCCCTCCGAGTTTTATTGCGGATTTATTATACTCTTTTTATTTTGAAGTTTCAACTCCATAGATTGAAACTTTCTATTTACTCAACTGCACAACATTTTCTTCTCACTATCTATCTCACTGTATTCACATAATATCTTCTAAAAATTCCATACGCCGCAACCGCAGTCAGCAATTCTGCCACTCCAAATGCCATCCACACGCCCTGTGCCTCGAAGAATCGGCTAAGCACAAAGGCAGCCGGAATAATGATCACCACATACCGTAGTAACGATATGACAAAAGAAGGCATACCCTTTCCAAGCCCTTCTAATGTTCCAGAAAACGTGACCGACACCGAAGACACTACAAAGCCAAGGCAGATCGTACGCAGTGCTGTCACTCCCGCTGCTAATGTATTCGGATTGTTCGTAAACAATCCCATCAACTGACTAGGCAGGAATTCACAAAGTCCGGTTCCCACGATCATAATGCAGATAATCAGCGTCAACGCAAAACGGTAAATCCGTTTCACACGTTCCTTTTCTCCCGCTCCATAATTATAACCGATCAACGGACGGATTCCCTGAATAATACCATTTGCCGGCAAATACAGAAATGTCTGCAATTTGTAATACACACCAAGCACCAATACATAGGTCCCGGAAAATGCAGTCAGTATCGTGTTAAGCGCCGTAATAAGGAAAGATGGAAGCGCCATATTAAAGGTTGCCGGAACACCGATTCCATACAATCTGCCTAATATATCCTTATCCAGATACCATTTTGTAAAGGTAATGCGAACCGGCAACGGACGGAACACTACAAACCACAGATACACAAGCAACGTAATCACCTGACCAATTCCGGTTGCGATTGCCGCACCCTGAATCCCCATTGCAGGAACCGGCCCAATCCCGAAAATAAATACCGGGTCCAACACAATATTCGCAATACAACCTGCCATCATGCTGACCATTGACACCTTCATCCGCCCAACCGACTGAAAGATCTTCTCAAACGCAATTCCAACCGTGATCACAACAGAAAAGGAAAACGCAATTCTTGAGTAGGTCAATCCATAGGCAATCACCGTCTCATCCGAGGTAAAGAACCGAAGAAATGCCGGCATTCCCAGCCAACAGCCAATCAGTAACAGGGCTCCATGCACAATGTTGAAGATAACGCCATCCGTCGCCGCCTTGTCTGCTTTCTTCTGGTTCCCTGCTCCTAAATAAAATGCAATGGTTGCATTGACTCCAATCGAAAATCCTACCGCGATCGATGTGATCAGATTCTGAATCGGATAGACAAGTGAGAGTGCCGTCATCGCCTCTTCACTGATCTTTGCCACAAAGTAACTGTCTACAATATTGTATAAGGAATTGACCAGCATGGATATTACCATTGGCAGCGCCATCGATAATACCAATGGCTTGATCGGTCTTTCTTTCATAAATGTCTGTTCCATCTTTTACTCCTTTCGTGCGTGCAAACATGAAAAACGCCACATAACTGCTAACAAGTAGCAATTATGTGGCGAAAAATAGACTGTGTCCAGAAAAATCCACACGCATTTTAGGTTCTTAAGATAACATAAAAGATGGTATATGTCAAACTGTACCTAATTAGTCCTCAAACACAATTTCAATTTTCCATTTTATTATACTTATCACATATTTTCTCTAATTTTTTAAAATCCAGACAACGCAACTTTCCGCGATAACCAGATTATAATTTAACACACCGATCAACTTTCCTTTTTTATCAACTATCTTATCAAAATCTGCTTTAGGCTTCATCTTTTTATGTTTTTCTACCGGATGGGACAAAGGTATCAAATATTTTCTCGCATCACAAAGAACTACGATACCAACATATATTCTATGCTGCTTTCCAATTTGCGGCGACACAGATGATACCCGGTCATCTACATTATGCAGATCTCTTATGTACTTCATATCTATTAAAAATAAATTTAATCGTTCTTGTTTCATAACACCCCATATAATAAATGTGGCTATGTCAAATGACATAGCCACTATGTGGAATCACCATCAGCGATTCCAACGCTTTTACAACTTCCACTTTAAGGTAGGACTCACCTTCTAATCACATTATATCAAATATATTATTCGTGTCAATTTATTTCACAGAATAGTCATATATTACTTCACCAGTGTCGCATCCTTTGTATGAAAAGTAACACCATCTATTGTGAAAGACTCTACCATATCTAAGTTCAACAAATTAAAGAAGGAATGCCACTGCGTATCGTTAAGATTACCCGTTCCATAACATTCATTGCTGATCTTATTCTCATCACTCAAAATCCAATACTGTGTGCCACCTTTCATCGTCACATACACTTCTGATTGAATGGCCAATTCGTTCTGGTGTTCATAAGAATTACTATTAATCTCCGGTGCATTCAGCAGATAGCAGTAATTTGACAGTATCACCCTGTTGTAAGGATCTGCATTCTCCCAGACATAACATGGTAATGATTCTGCCTTTGGAATCTGCAATGTCATCATCACTCCACCTGAACTGATATCATTTTCCATTGTGTGTGTTCTTACCATAAGTGCCAGATTCTGCGAAAGATCATTATCTTCAAAATCATTGTAAATAATCTGGCATACCTTCTTATTATCCGTGCTTTCCTTTGTATTGATATACGTTCTGCTATCCTCTAAAGATAATCCTTTGATCGTAAAATCAATGTATTGCTTACCATCTTCGATGCCGGTATAAATCTCTGTCTGTTCCCTGCATCCCATCTCCCAGTCATCATATACATCCTGTACATTTGCCACCTCATACCAGGATCTTCCCTCTCCGGTCAGATCCTCTACCGTGAACTGAAGCACACCCGATCCCGTCTCCTTATTGTACATATGCTGATTTACGGTAACCTTGTATCCCTCTTTCTCATCCATTCCTTCATAAGACGATGCTTGTGTCGCATTATCAGCCGTTTCTTCTTTGTCTACCGATATAGCGTCATCCGCGTCCGTGCTTGCAATATATTCTTTCACAGAAGACTCATCTGCACCGCCAAACAAACCTCCAAACAGATTCAAACGCTCTGCCGCATATGCACCACTTCCACCAACTAAAAGGATTGCTCCTACCACAGCTGCTGCCTTGATCATTCTGCCAGAATGGTTCTTCCTATCATTTCTCTTTTGATCCGATTGTCTCATACTCTCATACTCCTTCGCTTTCTGCAAAATCGTTTGGTTGAGTTCCTCCTTCGGCAATTCCCCATCCTGATATACCGTTGTTAATATCTTATCTAATTCATCTCTCATATCCATTGTCCTCCAGATTCCTTCTAACCTTGTCTCTCGCTCTCATCAACCTGCTCGTAACCGTTCCTTTGCTTATTCCTAACTGATCTGCAATCTCCTGCGTCGTCATTTCTGCACTGTAATACATTAGTAAAATGATCCGGTATCGGTCCGGCAACGCATCCACCTCCCGGATTACGATCTGCCTTGTCTCTTCCCGGATGTATGTATCCTGAGGATTTCCATTCTGTTCCGTATCACCAAATGCCGGCTCATACATGTACTCTGCATCAAACTCTGTCGCTGAAACAACCTTGCGTCGTCTCTTCTCTTTACGCCAGGTATTCTTCCATATATTTGCCGCAATTCCAATCACGAAACTCTTCATCATACCGTCATCCACAGGCCGTTCCACCTCCATCGCTTTCAGAAAGCTTTCCTGATACAGATCATCTGCTAAGTCACGGCTCCTTGTCAGAAAACAGCAGAACCGATAGATATCTGCTCCATATTCAGTTAGACATTTTTCTATTTGTTCTGCGTTCATGCCATTCTCCTATGTTATAAGTAATCTTCATCGATGAATGATTGTCTTATACTAATACCATGTCATATCTTTTTATTTGATTGCAAAGAAAAAAAGAGTCCTGGATCCTGTCTGTTCCAAAACTCCTGTTTTTCCTGTTTCTATATATCAATTATCAACTGTTTCGAATTTCCTGCGGAACATATCCTTATCCTCATACATCTTCTGATCCATATCCCTCAAAAATCCATCTAGATTGATATTACACCCGGCAGAATATTGCGTATATCCCATTGCAAAAGACAGTTCGTAAGGTTTTCGCTCCATCCGGTTATATTCAACTAAATTCTTTTTTATCGTAGCAATCAGTTCCACTACCTCTTGTTCTGTTCGGTTGGTACAAATAATAATAAATTCATCTCCCGCAAAACGAATCACAGTATCCGATACCTCCACCCAATCAGAAAGCAGTCTGCCAACCGTACGGATTGCATCATCCCCTACAGTATGGCCATAAGTATCATTTATCTTCTTAAAAAGATTAATATCCATCATGATACCAAATATCTGCGGATATTTTTTAATCTGCATCTGCTTGTAGAAAAACTCTAAATACTTTCTATTATATAGTCCTGACAATTCATCCACAAAAGATTCTTCCTTTTGTAACTGCATCTCTATCAGTAACAATGCAATCGCAACCGCAAACCAGCCGGCCGCAACACCGTAATGCAACCCCTGTACGATTGTACCCATAATACACGGAAGCACATAGGTATATACCGGAAAGAAATAAACCTGACTCCCCTTGTGTTTTGCAACATACACCACAACAATGCTATACAGATAATAAAATGCCAGTATCGCGTAACTGAAGCCCCCCATTGTTCCCCTTGCATATTCATTATCTTTTGATATTGTGAACAGAAAACCTGTCTGAAATAGACAATCCGATAGTGCCAACAGATATGCAGCCACGACCGGAACCACCAGAATCCAGGCAAGCTTATGAATTCTCTTCATGTTGTGAAAGATCTTGAACTCCACAAACAGACACCATAGATACCCCATCAGCGTCGTTGCCGGAAGCAGTAATGCATTGGAAATATATTGCACAACATAAATGACTCTTCCCGGCATACCATCTATATAGAATGATAGCAATTCCAAAAATAATGCAATTATACTAACTCCGATCATAGAGTTAAACAGATATTCTCCCACTCGTTTACCAGACTTATTAGAAGACCTTCTGGCTCCGATTAGAAATAGCAGGCAAAAAACGCCCGCCCAATTCACTATTAAGATCTCATCAATATTGATTGGACTATTCATTGTACTTCCTCTCTTTACTCTAATGACAGCGAACCAGATGCACTTACAATAAAGCCAATGTCTGTAACCACATCTCCTGCTTCGATTTTCCCATTGTAGTCCTTAGATTGAATTGTAAGTTTCTTACCATCTACCGTATACTCGCCATTCCAACCATCCGACAACGCAATCTCCTCCGAAAAGGTTAACGGAATCTCCCAGGATGAAACCACTTCTTCTCCCTTATTCGTAATCGTTAATTGATATTGATAAAATGTCTTTCCTTCTGATTCCCAACTACCTGTTATCTTTGCATCAACTTCCAGCTCCCCAGCGGATATACTTTGATTTTTCACATTGCTGTGATCCGCAGCTGATGTCCACAATCCCTTCTCCTGTTCCTTATTTGTGTCTTGATCTGCTTTCTCATTTGCATCGTCTTTTTGCCTGCCAACCCCTGCACGACCATCTGTATGCAGCATGTCATAAATCCATTTTCCACTTTCGCTCAAATCATCTTTTTCAAAACCGGATGTCTTCTGACAAGAAGAATCTATTAATGCCGAGGTTTCATCTTTATTACATAAGCTCCAGACAACATAGCTGATACCATATTGATCCATGGCATTGATCCAATTCTGCGCCTCTGTAAGATCATTTCCTCCGTTACCACTCGCATCACATAACCCAAATTCACTAACAAACACAGGTGTTCCTGCTTTCACAGCATCTATCATCTTATTGCGCAGATCCTCCTTATGCGTTGCCGCATAAAAATGAAGCGTGTACATAATATTGTCATACCCTGTGACCGGGTCTTTCTGTGGTTTATCAATCTCCTGACACCAAGTCGGCGTTCCAATCAACACAACAGCATCTGGTGCATGTTTTCGGATAACCGGAAGTACTTCTTCTGCATACTCCTTCACATCTTCCCATCCGGTATCTCCGTTCGGTTCATTACAGATCTCATAAATGACATGCTTGTCATTCTTTAATTGCTCGGTTATCTCATCAAAGAATTGCAGTGCTTCATCCTTATGTATTAGTGGATTCGTATCATGTAAAATATGCCAGTCCACAATGACATACATATCTGCCTTTTTTGCATAATCTACACCATCGAATATAAGCTGTTTTAGTTTTTCTTTATCGCCATCCGTACAATATCCACTATTTTCATCCGTATACATCGCAATACGGAATACATTCGCACCAAAATCACTGCTTAGCTGGGTAATTGCATCGGAATTGACAAACTGCGGAAACCATCCAATCCCGTGTGTACTGATTCCCCGAAGCTGTACCGCCTGACCATTCTCATCCACAAGCTGCGTTCCTTTAACCGCTAATGCCCCATTTTGCGAAGGACGTGCCAATATGTAATCCCCATTCTTTGCAACCGAATTCTTCTGATTCGACTGTTCTTCATCTACTTGCTCTTTCAAATCTGTTGCATCTTTTTCTACATCCGCCCGCTTATCTGAATCTGAGGTGTCACTTTCCTGCTCTGTGTTCTCCTGCGTCATCTCTTCTTTCTTTGCCAGGCGCTTGCCGCATGCCATCATACAAACGCACAAAGCGCAAATGCCTGCTAAAATCAGCATTTTCTTAAGTCCTCTCATACACTATATCCCCTTATCCACTATACCTTCTCCATATCATCCATTCCATATATCTCCATTATAACCGATTACTCACCGATTGTATACTACATTACCAAGCTGCCAGAATGCCACTGCTCCTGCTGCAGCTACATTGAGTGAATCTACTCCATGCATCATTGGGATCATAACGGTATAGTCACAATCTGCAATCGTGTCGTGCGCCAGGCCATCCCCTTCAGTTCCAAGTATAATTGCCAGTTTGTCCTCTGCATTCAACTGCGGATTGTCAATTCCCACACTATCTTCCTTAAGTGCCATTGCTGCTGTCCGAAATCCCGTCTGGTGCAACTCCTTTATTGTCTGCTCTGGCCATACTCCTTCCCTCTTTGACAACATCGTCCACGGAATCTGAAATACTGTTCCCATGCTGACACGACTTGCCCGCCGATAAAGTGGATCACTACAACCTCCCGTCAAGATCACAGCATCCATACCGAGTGCCGCTGCACACCGAAACAACGCCCCTACATTAGTCGGGTTTACTACCTCTTCTAAAACCGCAATGCGTCTTGCTCCTTGACACACCTCCTCAACAGTCGGCAACACTTTTCGGCGCATTGCACACCAAAGTCCTCTCGTTAAATGATATCCGGTCAACTTCGCTAACTGCTCATCCGGTGCAATATAGACAGGAACACCTTCTACCCGATTAAAAATATTCTCTGCCTCCTTCAGTTGTCCTTTCTCTGCCAAAAAAGAAACCGGCTCATATCCCGCATCTAATGCACGCTCAATTACTTTCGGACTTTCCGCAATAAACAATCCTTCTTTCGGTTCATATATCGTTGCAAGCTGCTTCTCCGAATGTTGGGTATAGATTGCCAGCTCCGGGTAATTCAAATTGGTTACTTCTATTATCTGCATGTTATTTTTCTAGTTCTCCTATTTCCACACTTGTTTTAATCATAGACAACATTCTATTTATATGCAAAGAAGGCTTCTGACTAGAAACCTCCCTCAATTATAATGGAATTCACTTTTGCACAATCTCGTATCTTTTTCCAATTTTCCGGAAAACCCATATACTTATATAACTGTATTCTTTCGATTCTTTTTGTACTACTTAGCAATTTTTCAACTGAATCATCCACTAAGTCAATAAACCTTATAAAATCTTCGATATCCAGCATATATTTTAACACAATAACAACCGCAAATAAATCGTTTTTCCCTTTTAAATATTGTCCCTTGCGTTTCTTAATATCCAAAATCTCATGTACATCTGTATTATCAATTGTTCCTTTTCGGTATATATAGTCATATAACCGTTCATTATGTGCACACACATTTCTAACTCGCGCAAGCAAATCAAGCATCTGCACAAGCATTCCCTCATTAACATACTGAAATTCAACACTAACTCTATATTGTATTTTTTGAGGTAAAAAGCTATACATTTTAGATACAGTTCCAAGCGTTAATGCTTTCATTAAAACCCATAGCGGAACATTAGTGTGTTTCCTTTTTTGATGTTTAATATATGGATAATTTTGGGGATCATTAATTATTTTTGTTAATCGCGTAATTAAATCATTTACATCATCCTGATTTTGAAGCGTATAATTATACTTTGTAGCATTTAAATATTGAACTTGATCTTCTCCATTTTCCATACAAAACGAATACGATATTAACGATTTAATTTTCTTTTCAACCTTTAATATATATTTTAAAAATATTGTTCTAATTGAATCATCAAAACAATACAATGCATATATATCATCTATAGATGTATGTATTTTATATTTTCCATTTTTGGATTTAAAAGGGGATTTGTAACCAGAAATCAAATCAAAATAGCTGTGATCTTTCAATAATTTTATAGCATATTCTTTATCTTTTATCTCTAACCCCTTCTCTTTTACCAATTTATCAACTTGTTGTTCATAAGACAAAAACGGTTTATCTAATATTCTTTCTTCCATATCGTAACTCCTTATATGCAAAAAGGCTCCCGCAGGAGCCCTTTCTGGTTACAGGCCTCGCAGGTTTCTGTAACACGATCACTGGTGATTAGTATATCAGCTATTCAGATTACTGTCAACTGATTTTTCATCAGTGCTCAGTTTAAGTATATTCTTTGACACTCTTTTTTATACATATATCACCATTTCAAGTATTCCATTTTATAGTTTTTATTAACAGTAGGCACATCTTTCACTTTTACTTAACGCAAAATACCCGGAGAAGTGCAAAACACTCTCCGGGTAATATTCGTTACTATATATTGAGTTCTCTGATCCTACTCGATAACTGTAGCAACACGACCAGAACCAACTGTTCTACCACCCTCACGGATAGCGAATGTAAGACCCTGCTCCATAGCTACTGGATGAATCAACTCGATAGTCATCTCTACGTTATCACCAGGCATACACATCTCTGTACCTGCTGGTAACTCACAAACACCAGTTACGTCAGTTGTTCTGAAGTAGAACTGTGGACGATAGTTGTTGAAGAATGGAGTATGACGTCCACCCTCGTCCTTAGTTAAAACGTAAACCTGAGCTGTAAACTTACGATGGCAAGTAACAGTACCTGGCTTAGCAAGAACCTGTCCACGAACGATCTGGTCACGGTTGATACCACGAAGTAATGCACCGATGTTATCACCAGCCTGAGCCTCGTCTAACTGCTTACGGAACATCTCGATACCAGTAACAACAGTCTTCTGAACCTCTTCCTTAACACCAAGGATCTCTAACTCATCGTTAAGGTGTAATGTACCACGCTCTACTCTACCAGTTGCAACAGTACCACGACCTGTGATTGTGAATACGTCCTCTACTGGCATCAAGAATGGCTTATCTGTATCACGCTGTGGATCTGGGATATAAGAATCAACAGTATCCATTAATTCCATAATCTTGTCGCCCCACTCGCTGCTTGGATCTTCAAGAGCCTTAAGAGCTGATCCCTTGATGATTGGACATCCTTCGAATCCATACTCCTCTAACTGCTCTGTAACTTCCATCTCTACTAACTCGATCAACTCTTCGTCATCTACCATATCACACTTGTTAAGGAATACAACGATGTAAGGTACACCTACCTGACGAGATAATAAGATGTGCTCCTTTGTCTGAGCCATAACACCATCAGTAGCAGCTACTACTAAGATAGCTCCATCCATCTGAGCTGCACCAGTGATCATGTTCTTAACGTAGTCAGCATGTCCTGGACAGTCAACGTGTGCGTAATGTCTCTTCTCTGTCTCGTACTCGATATGAGCTGTAGAAATAGTGATACCTCTTTCTCTCTCTTCTGGAGCCTTATCGATGTTCTCGAAATCAGTTGCTTCGTTACCAGCAACTCTTGCTGCTAATACTTTAGAGATAGCTGCTGTTAAAGTTGTTTTACCATGGTCAACGTGACCGATGGTACCGATATTACAATGTGGTTTAGTTCTTTCAAACTTAGCTTTTGACATTTTATTTCCTCCTTAATTATAGCCTCACGGGCTTTACTCACTAATACTGATTATATTAGAAAAGTCTAACATTTTCAAGTATTTTCTATAACAAATTAGTTACCCTTCTTTGCGTTGATAACCTTATCCTGTACAGACTTTGGAGCCTGCTCGTACTTCTCAAAGAACATTGAGTAGTTACCACGACCCTGTGTAGCTGAACGTAACTCTGTTGAGTAACCGAACATCTCTGCAAGTGGTACTAATGCACGTACAATCTTACCACCACCAAGGTCATCCATGCTCTGGATCTGTCCACGTTTTGCATTCAAGCTTCCGATTACATCACCCATATACTCCTCAGGCATTGTAACTTCTACCTTCATGATAGGCTCAAGTAATACTGGATCAGCTTTCTGCATAGCTTCCTTCATAGCCATAGAACCGGCAATGTGGAATGCCATCTCGTTCGAGTCAACTTCATGGTAAGAACCATCGTATACATTAGCGTAAATACCAACAACAGGGAATCCTGCTAAAATACCAGCCTTTGTAGCTTCCTCGATACCTTCGCCAACTGCTGGGATGTACTCCTTAGGAATAGCACCACCAACTACGCTAGACTCAAACTTGAATAATTCTTCACCGTTTGCATCCATTGGCTCAAATTTAACTTTACAGTGACCGTACTGTCCACGACCACCTGACTGCTTAGCATATTTGCTATCAATATCAACAGCCTTTGTGATTGTCTCTTTGTAAGCAACCTGAGGTGCACCAACGTTAGCCTCAACCTTAAACTCACGAAGAAGACGATCTACGATAACTTCCAAGTGCAACTCACCCATACCAGCGATGATCGTCTGACCTGTCTCCTGATTTGTATGAGCACGGAATGTAGGATCTTCCTCTGCCAACTTAGCAAGTGCCTCGCCCATCTTACCCTGATCATTCTTTGTCTTAGGCTCGATAGCAAGCTCGATAACTGGCTCTGGGAATTCCATAGACTCAAGGATTACTGGATGCTGCTCATCACAGATTGTATCACCAGTTGTAGTAAACTTAAATCCTACAGCAGCAGCGATATCACCAGAGTAAACCTTGCTAATCTCTGTACGGTTGTTCGCGTGCATCTGTACGATACGTCCTACACGCTCTTTCTTATTCTTAGTAGCATTCAATACATATGATCCTGAATTACATGTTCCAGAATATACACGGAAGAATGCTAACTTACCTACGAATGGGTCAGCCATGATCTTAAATGCCAAAGCTGAGAATGGCTCTTCATCAGATGACTTACGTGTTACTTCATTACCATCCTCATCAACACCAGTGATATCTGGTACATCAGTAGGAGCTGGCATATACTCGATAACACCATCTAACATCTTCTGAACACCCTTGTTCTTGTATGCTGATCCACAGAATACAGGAACTGCTTCATTAGCGATTGTACCCTTACGAAGTGCCTTCTTCATATCTTCAATTGATGGCTCTTCCCCTTCAAGGTACTGCATCATAAGGTCGTCATCTAACTCACAACATTTCTCAACAAGATTCTCATGCCATTCATCAGCTAAATCCTTCAAATCTTCCGGAATCTCTGTGATCTCGATATCCTCGCCCTTATCATCTTTGTAGTAGTATGCATCCATCTCGAACAAATCAATTAATCCGATGAAGCTATCCTCTGCACCGATTGGAATCTGTACAGGAATTGCATTCTTGCCAAGACGATCAATAATGGTCTGAACAGACATGAAGAAATCTGCACCCATCTTGTCCATCTTATTGATGAAAGCCATACGTGGAACATTATATGTGTCAGCCTGACGCCATACATTCTCTGACTGAGGCTCAACACCTGCTTTTGCATCAAATACACCAACAGCTCCGTCCAATACACGAAGAGAACGCTCTACCTCAACAGTAAAGTCTACGTGTCCTGGAGTATCGATAATATTGATACGATGCTCTAAAGCACCTTTCTTTGGCTTATGATGATCCTCAAGTGTCCAGTGACATGTTGTAGCAGCAGATGTGATTGTAATACCACGTTCCTGCTCCTGCTCCATCCAGTCCATGGTTGAAGCGCCGTCATGAGTCTCACCAATCTTATAGTTAACACCGGTATAGTATAAGATACGCTCTGTAAGAGTAGTCTTACCAGCATCAATATGAGCCATAATACCGATATTTCTGGTTCTATCTAATGGATATTCTCTTCCAGCCAAGATTTTGTCCTCCTTAAATTATTATGACAATCCATACACAATCTTGCACCAGATTCGAACGAAGCAATGCCCGTTCTCATCAAGTGTCCGATAATTAGAATCTGTAATGTGCAAATGCCTTGTTTGCCTCTGCCATCTTGTGCATGTCTTCTTTCTTCTTTACTGATGCACCTGTGTTGTTCATTGCATCAAGTAATTCCTTAGCCAATCTCTCTTCCATAGTCTTCTCACTTCTAGCACGAGAATATGTTGTTAACCAACGAAGAGCTAAAGCCTGTCTTCTATCAGGTCTTACATCGATAGGTACCTGATAAGTAGCACCACCGATACGTCTTGCCTTAACCTCAAGAACTGGCATAATGTTGTTCAAAGCTTCTTCGAATACTTCCAAAGCTGGCTTACCAGTCTCGTCTGCAACACGCTCAAATGCGCCGTATACGATTTTCTGGGCTACACCTTTCTTACCATCTAACATAATGTTATTGATAAGCTTAGTAACCACTTTGCTATTATAAATTGGATCCGCTAATACGTCTCTCTTTTGAATATGTCCTTTACGTGGCACGGTACTTCCCTCCTATTATTATTCTAATCTGGAAATTCTATACATGAATCTCCAAACCGAGAGTCTTAAAGTATTTACTCTCTGGCTAAACCGATATCTGACCGGTCTAAAGGTACTCACGTTCCGCTTGGGAATTCTACATTCGCTTGGGGAACCTGTTCGTGCAGGTCTTGCATATATTATCTCAATAAATGAAAAACATAGCCATTACCAGCACTATTAATGTTCGTTTGACTTACTGTTACCTAATATTATTTTGCATCCTTAGGTCTCTTAGCGCCGTACTTAGAACGAGCCTGACGTCTCTTTGCAACGCCTGCTGTATCCAAAGTACCACGGATGATATGATATCTAGTACCTGGTAAGTCCTTTACTCTACCACCACGGATAAGAACAACACTATGCTCCTGAAGGTTGTGACCTTCACCTGGAATGTAGCTTGTTACTTCGATACCGTTAGATAAACGTACTCTGGCGATCTTTCTAAGAGCTGAGTTAGGTTTCTTAGGTGTAGCTGTCTTAACTGCTGTACAAACACCTCTCTTCTGTGGAGAAGCTGTATCAGTAGGTCTCTTCTGTAAAGAGTTGTAACCCTTCTGAAGAGCTGGTGCAGTAGACTTTTTCTCTACAGTCTGTCTTCCTTTTCTAACTAACTGGTTAAATGTTGGCATGTTTTTCACCTCCTGTTTGTTATATTTGTGAGGAACCAGTTCCCTCATTTTGGGTGCACGAATACACTAAAATTCACGCACACCTTGTCATTATAGCCAAGGCAATCCTTTGTGTCAAGGGATTTTCCTTAAAATATACGTAAAATTTGCACATTCTTTGCTTGAAAGATTCTCATTCAAATTTCAGATGTAAGTATACACAAAAAGCGCCCCGCAGGACATAAGAAAGGAGGACCTGCGGGGCAAGGGAAATGGTTATATCGAAAATAAACTGAATATCACTTTTATAAGCGTTTCCATTATATGACAATTTCTTGTATTTATCAAGCATTTTCTCAATGTTAAACTATAAGAATTTGTATAATAAAGGTGATATGACCATTCGTGTTTAATTTTGGACTTTTGGTTAAATTACTGTAACTGTTCTAAACTCTCCCTTCCAAGAACATGTTCTTTCACTTCCCGCAACCGATACTTACTAACCGCTATCTTCTTTCCATTGTCTAAATATACACTCCTGTTACTGATCCGGTCGATATGATCCATATTCACAAGATAACTCCGATGCACCTTGATAAACCGTTCGTCTAATAATTCTTCTGTCTCTGTAATTCCTATTGGTAAAATATTCTCTTCTCTGTTTGTCATCAGATGAACCCGGTTAAGATCTGCCTCTATATAATAGATATCATCCAGGTAAAAACTCCTTAATTCTTTTCCAGCCTTCATCGTAATCTTTTTCCGATCAGATGCATACATAATATAGTCCTCAAATTGTCGCAGTGCTTCCTCCCGCAGAAATACAACATCATAGTTACTCATATCTTTGTATAACTTCTGCTCATTCTGATAACAATGAATCTCTGCTTGCTGATTCACGACAGATAATCTACTTCTTAATATATCCTTATGTTTATCTAATTGATCTTCGCCTATTCCATATAATGCAATTCTCATCCGGTCTCCATCCTTCCCCTTGTATCATTCATCAAAATTTTAATGTTTCTCATTCTAACTTAAAACGATACAAAAAGAAACGGACATGTACATATTAACCAATCTTTTGTCATAAATAACACGCTGCATATTCTGTCTACTGCATATTCTCTAAAAGTTCCATAATAAAATTCGAGGGAATTTCTCAGATTCTGCATCCTCACCAAGATATATCGTAAGTGACACACCCTGATAACTTATAACTACACTGTCATCTGTGAAATCAACCTTTTCAATCTGTTCATACGGAATATTTTCTCTTCGCTTTCCTTCATCTTCCCAATAGAACAAGCCCCGACCGGTAAAAATCAACCCTTCATCCAGACTACACTGTGGATTCAGATATACCAGTAAAATAATATGTTCTTTCTTCACTTCCCGTCTGGTAAACGCAAGTACATCCGATAATGATTCCTCATCAATCTCCTGTGCTGTCTCCACTTCCGGTGCAATCCTCGAATAATCCATTTGCAATATAAGATTACTCATCGGCTCTACATTTGCCTCTACTTCCTTCATTGCTTCTTTCACTGAATCACTAATACTCATAATCCATTCCTCCTTCTATAGTATTATCATTTCGTTATTCCACTTTTCCTTGTTGGAATAAGATTAGCATACTCATTTACTACGACAGGATCTGTCAGATTAAAAAAGTATGATAAATATATAAAAAATGCTATACTAGAATTTCAGGAGGTATTGCAAATGAATGAGATTGCAACAAAAGAAATGAAATCAGACCGGGTTATGGAATTATTCTTTCGTCTGATCAAAGGAGAATCTTTATCCGTCCAAAGACTGGCCGATGAATATCACGTGTCAACAAGAAGCATCACCAGAGATATCAATTCTCTGAAATCATTTCTTGCCGACCATCGTGAGACACTTGGTTATGCTGAATTAGAATATTCCAGTTCCAACCACTGCTACCGGCTTAAACTAGAACATTTTCTAACCAACAAGGAACTCCTTGTGATCACGAAAATATTAATCGGCAGCCGTGCACTGAATCATACAGATCTACTAGAAATCATTCGCAAACTTAAACTCAATACAAGTACCAATGACCGGGAGCAGCTTGAACAGCTCATACACAATGAATTATACCATTATAGCGAGATTGGTTCCGATTGCAAAAGCATTCTTGACCATATCTGGAAACTCACAGAATGTATTCACAACCGAAACATGATAACTATTTCTTATTATAAGATGAATCGTGAGCTTGTAAAACGCAGAATCAAACCCGCGTCCATCCTGTTCAGCGAATATTACTTTTATCTGATTGCATATAAGACCGAAGAAGATACCGGCATTCCATACTATTTCCGGATCGATCGTATTACCAGCATTACAATTCATCGTGAAACATATACACTAGCGCCAAGTGAGCGTATAAACGAAGGGGAGCTCCGTAAGAAAAGCCAGTTCATGTGGCCCGGACCGGAACGCCACATTCGTTTTGCCTTTTCCGGTCCTTCCGTGCAGGCAATCTTAGACCGGATACCAACCGCCCGTGTCATCGACTATGTCAACGACGAAGCCATTATTGAAGCAGACGTCTACGGAGAAGGTATCCGCATGTTCCTGCTAAGCCAGGGCTCCTGGGTCCGTGTTCTTGCCCCGGAATCATTTGCTAAGGAAATGAAGCAGGAAATTGAAAAAATGATGGCACAATATCAGAATATCTCTATATAACAAAACACGCGCCCTTATATTCTATAAGAGCGCGCATTCTGTCTTATCTTCTTGTTACCATGCCAAGCAATCGCATCAACGGCATTGTAAAAGTCGGTGTATCCTTCCACTGCATCTGAATTACAGTTGTCTCTACTACATCACCTTCATCCTCATCTTCCTCACTTAGCTTCAACCACTCTAATGGATTTGTCCATTGCATATTACACTACTCCTTTTCTCTAGAATGGTTACAGTTTAGCAAACAGGGATGACAGAATATGTCAGAGTAGAATTTAATCTGTCAAAGACCTGATTACTTTCTCTATATTTTCCACTAACATACCTAATCGATCCGGTATCTATTCTACCAATCGAATCTCCGCTTCTCTACGCCTGCCTCAATCAACAATTCCTTCTCAAACCATTGGTTCAACGGGACCTTATCAGAATCCCGTTTCAATAAAATCCTCCGATAGATACTTAACAAGAAGTCAAGTCCTACTCTACCTTGCAGATACATGCTGATCACTTTCTCTATACGTTCCTCCGGTTCATATATATCATCCGCCTGCTCTTCATATTCCAGATCCATATAACAGCACACCGTCTTTTGCTGAACCCCACCGTCTTCATCTACAAAGTAGCCGCGCACATACATATCCTGCATTGTGCCTCGCTCATGCAGATAGTCTGAGGCATCATCCGTACACAAACGATCCAGCACAAATGCTTTCGAACTATTATGCCCATCATTAATCTTCACGATATCTCCCTTATGAAACGGTGTCGGAAAATAAATCCACATATTCTGAAATCCCTGATTCAATATACGGTCTTCTTCCTCACTAAGCGGAGACTTATCTGCATATTCCAAAGTATCCTTTCCCATATAAGAAAGCAGTATATATTCTTCCGGATTATCCATATTCTGCCTTCGCAACTGATACTTCCAATCTTCCTTACCATTTATTTCTTTCTCTGCTGCATCCTTGCATTGTTCAGGGTCTTTGTATACGTTACAGAAATCATTCTCCCAATCTGTTTCTCCCGCACGCAGAATTCGGTACATATATACATAATCTCCCCGCTGTTCAAAGAACTCCCGTCGTATCTGAATCACTGTATAGTAATACAAACTGATCATTTCCTGCATACTATCCCATACGACTTCCTGTCTGGAATTACGTATCTTATAATCCGACATCTCTAGCATATCCATCCATGTATTCATCTTCTCACCAAATGATACCGTCCGGCTCTGCCACACCAGCCATGCCAATTCCATGGAATTAAACTGATAATCCAATTTCCTCAAATGTTCCCGAATGTCCTTCGAATTAACAAACTCTAATGCATCTCTCATCTGCATCTCCTCCTTATCTGTAATAAAGAGGAGTATAGTATTCAACGGTGACAGAATATGTCATAGTGAATTTAATCTTCTAACCGGAATATAAACCTGAATACGAACATTACACCATGTTCATCTACTGCTGTGCAAGAATCTTCTCCACTTCTTCTATATCAAGAGAAAATTTTTGACAAATATCTTCTACTGACATTCCAAATTCCGCACACATTAATACTTTACC
>CACWQE010000008.1:65789-66127 GCA_902762905.1 uncultured Lachnospiraceae bacterium
TTCTCTAATTCCTGTTCTGTCAAATCTAATGTACAGAATTCATTCAATACTGCCGCTGCCCTCACCGGCATATTCGATAATACTTCTTCGTGTTCATCCACATATTTTTGAAAATCCTCCATAGAGGATGCATACTTTAGTAAACCCATTATAACACCAAATGTGGATTGTGGGTTGGAGACTTTCTCTTCTTTGTAATCGAATGGCTGTAATAATAACATTTCATAGTCCGGAATCCTCTTTCTCAATTCATCGGGTATTCCTCTCCAATCTAACATCTCATGTACACTCATCGGTCCATTCCATGCCTCCGGCTGAAATGTTACCACAATCGTCAC
>CACWQE010000009.1 GCA_902762905.1 uncultured Lachnospiraceae bacterium
ATCGTTTTTACTAAAACGTTCTCTCGAAAAATCTGTTAAGAAATTTCAGGGTTGTTTTGTTGTTTAATCTTCATTCAGTTTTCATTGTTCTTGCTTGCTTTACTAAGTTACCTCAGCGCCGCAACAGATAATATATTAACACAACTGATATCTGATGTCAAGCACTTTTTTTATTTTTTTCAAAATTATTTTTCAATCAAATTTTGAAGAAAAAACAAAACGGAGAAAGAGGGATTTGAACCCTCGCGCCGCGTGAACGACCTACACCCTTAGCAGGGGCGCCTCTTCAGCCACTTGAGTATTTCTCCATGCCTAAATATAATACAGATATAAATTGTATATTACCTTCACCAATCAATGTGTGAAGTACATCAAAGTCAAGTAAAATCAATGTCTTAACTCGTGACGCTTGATTATACTATCAAATCTGTTTCCTTTTGTCAATAGGTTTTTTGCCCTTTTTTCCTTTATTTTCGGGCATTTTTAGTTATGCACAATTTTTAGAAAGTTATCCCCAGCATTTTCAAACTTGTCAACATTTTATCAACAAAAAACCGACCCTTCGAAAGAAGGATCGGTATCTCCATTTTTTATAGGATTCTAATTCCACTTAATCTCAAATGCTCCAGATGATGTTTTTGTCTTACTTTCTATCTTAATATAATAAGTACCTTCTGGAAAAGCTGCTGTTGTTCCAAATACAGTCTTTGGGTATTTCATAACATATTTCTTCTTATAAGAACAGCTTGCCTCTCCGTTAATCACGATTGGATCGCAGTTTAACTTTTTGCCCTTTGAATCACATATATATAATTGTAGATTCTTTCCCTTATTCTGCATCATCTGGGAATCCAATGTGATTGTCAGTTTCTGTTTATTTGTGATCTTAACCTTATACCACACTGTTGTCTTCTTTCCAGCTGGAATCAATGTTCTCGTATATTGATTCTTCTTCAATGTCTTTGCCCTTGCTCTGGATGTATTCTTTGCCGCAACAATAGAATCAATCTGATATTTCAGATTATGGATCTTGGTTGTCCCACTTGTTGTGTTGTCTGCATTATAGAATCTTACATAATACCGTTTTCTTGCCTGTACACCTATACCAGTTAAATTATGCCCGTTTATTCCAATATAAGAAGATATCACTTTGTTCTTTCCAAGATAATATCGTACTTTCAAAGAATGATCGGTTTCACACATCACATGCAAAATGCCGGAATTACCTGCCTTGATTGGAATCTGCAATAGATTAGATTCCTTTAAAGAAGCATTGGTAAATGTATAATTATATTTCTTGGCATATTTTAACTTATCAAGTGTTACCACCTTATAAGAAAGTTCGTAAGTAACACCTTCTTTTCCCTTTACACGAATATAGTAGATCTGACCTTTCTTACATGTTTGTAAAACATTCTCTTTCTTCTCAACAGAGATATCCGATGCAATAACTTCCCGATTTGCATTACAAATCTCTAAATTCACCGGAGCCTGATCAGAAGCCGATGCAGTAATTGCAATATAACCGGATTTGTTTGGTTGTATTCTATAATAATTATAATCCTGTTCTCCTGCTCCGGCATATGTTCCCGATACTTTCTCCTTACTCTTCAGTATGTAATCTTGTGCATGAACGGAAATGCCAGGTAATAATAAAACTAAAAATAATGACATATATAAAAATCTCTTCATATTGTATTCCTCCAATTAAAAAAGACTGATAACATATAATTATCAGCCTTATTCTAACACATTTTTGGAAATGTTCAATGTATTCTTTTATTGATATCTCACATAAATACGAAGAGTTGCTGCACCAGCCTGCTTCTCTTTTGGCTTACATGCTTTCACTTTCTTCTTTTTGTATTTTATACCCTCTGGTACTACATATGCACGATAATCCTTACTCAATGTCATATTATTGACCACCATGGAATTTGATTTGGTAGAACCATACTTCTTGTATTTTTTTCCATTATTACTGGACAGATATATACTATATTTCTTTGCACCTTTCACTTTCTTCCACATAATTCTCCCGGAGCTTTTTGATAATGCCTTTAATTTGTATAATCTTGCCCGTGTCACTACTACTTTTTCTTTGGAATATTCGCTATAAACCCGTTGATAATTCTGATCGCATACATAAGATCTTACCTTAAATGTGAATGGCTGTTTCAAATATTTGTTACCAAATAAAACGACAGCAATTGTATTGGAATCTTCTATCTTAAAAAGATCTGAATTATTTGTACTATCCAAAACGCTTATTACTTTCCCTTTGAGATTACATAGTGTCACTTCATATCCAAAACTATATGGATTCTCCGGGCTATAATATGCCAGATTCGGATCAAATGCAAAATCAATCACTACTCCACTCTTACTCTGTGTATAGAAACCTAAACCACTTGGCTGTACCGGTTGCGTTGCAGCTTTTGCAGAAATGGCAGGAATAAAGACGACACAGCATAATAGTATCAAACTTACAATTCTTGTTATTTTTTTCATATTATATCTCTCCCTTATCACAAAGAAACTATCTGTTATGTTAATGTTTTCTTATATAAAAGAGCCTGACTTTTCATGAAAATCAGACTCTCTATATTCTTCTTTGATTATCTTACAGTTACACCAGATGCAACACCATATACATCACTTTCTCCACCCTTTGTCTGGTAAGTAATCTTAACCCAGTATTTCTTACCTCTCTTTAAAGGCTTCTTACCGCATTTGGTAATATTATAAGTCTTCTTCTTGCTAGATAATACTTTGCAAGTCTTGTATTTGCCATTTTCACTTGTTGCAATCTGAACCTTTATCTTAGATACCCCTTTTAACTTGCCCCATTTTAATTTAATCTTCTTACCACTTGAAACATACTTGCTATCCTTCGTGTTGATGAAGTAACGATAATCACTCCAGTTACCATATACCTTCTGGTTATCTGTTGTTGTTACATAAGCACGGACACGGTACTTATACATCGTACCCTTTGTAACCTGATTATCTGAACGTAATGAATATGTACTGTTCAAAGAACCTGTAATATTAATAACATTACCTTTACCATTCACTGGAACTGCTTCCAAATCAACACCATTACCATAACCAACGGCTGCAAAGTAAAATACGTTAATGTTAGTTAAAGCATCTACCATTCCAAAGTTGTCCTTTGAAATCGTTGTTGTTAATTTACTAAAATCAGAACATAATTTATAACTGCCAGTTGCTTTAAATCCAGTTGAACTTGTACGATAAGGATATACTCTTACCAAAGTACCTGCACCATCAATAACAGGTAATCGATAAGTTGTATCTGTAGTAGTTCCAACAATACCATTATTATATTCAATATCATATCCAGTTGCACCGGCACATGCATCATATGCAAGAGTTGCTGTTGTATCATCTGCACCAACAAACTTAACAGCTGTTGGTTCAACAGGTGCTGTAACAACTTCTAATGGTGCTGACATATCGTTCTTACAATTTTTAAAATCTGAACCATAGCCAACTCTAACATAATATGTACTTCCCGCAGACAATCCAGATAATAGTAAGTTTGTACTACTGGTTTCATCACTTTGTACTATATTATTAAAAGTTGCATCTGTAGCAACTTCATAGCCATACAACTTTGCCCCTGTCTGTTGATTCCATTGAATTGTAACTGATGATTCACCAGCTTTAACCTGCTGTAAAGTTACCGCTGCTTTTGCAGTCACACCTGTTGCACAAAATGCAGTTGCCATTGCAAAGAATGCAACTAAGCATTTCACTGAATTTCTCATTTTCTTCATAACCATATCTCTCCTTTAATTATATATCAACATATACATGTTTCACTTAATAATAAAACACATTCTGTTCACAATTTCAATGTAATTTAAGTGAAATTGAGATTTATGGCATAATTCACAAAGTACCTTGTGCATATTGTTAAGTCTTGTTATTCTATACAGATGAAAGATACATTATAATGTCTTTCTGAATTCTTCGACTGCTGTCTCATACAGATTGTTACCCTCACTGTCAATCACAACGATCACAGGAAAATTCTCTACTTCCATCTTGCGGATAGATTCTGTTCCAAGATCATCATATGCGATCACTTCTGACTTCTTGATACACTTTGATAACAGGGCACCGGCACCGCCGACTGCTGCAAAATAGACTGCTTTGTTGCGTACAATGGCATCGATTACTTCTTTAGAACGCTTGCCTTTACCGATCATGCCATTTAATCCATTGTCTAATAATAATGGCGTATATTTATCCATACGGCTTGCTGTGGTCGGGCCTGCTGAACCGATCACCTGTCCCTCTCTTGCCGGAGTCGGGCCAAGATAATAGATCACATTATTCTTTAATTCCATTGGAATCTCTTTGCCTTCTAACATCGTATCATACATTCGCTTATGTGCGGCATCTCTCGCAGAATAAATGGTTCCTGTCAGATACACATAATCACCGGCATGTAATGTTACAACTTCGTCCTTTGTAAATGGAACATTAATTCTTTTATCCATATCTATACCAAGCCTGTCTTTGATCAGGCTATTATCCTTTCTTAATTTTGTTACTAATGCATATGCAATATATTATAATTAATAATACACAAAGATCAAAAGCAGATAGGATTATACATTCATATCCAAATTGCTATCTATTCTATAATACTCTCTTGACATGGCGGTTTACATGGCAGCACATATTCACAGCAACCGGAAGTCCCGCAATATGTGTCGGATATGTCTCAATATTGACTGCTAATGCTGTCGTTGCTCCTCCAAGACCACCCGGCCCGATTCCTAGCTTATTGATCCGTTCTAATAATTCCTGTTCCATTTCTTTGATATGTGGCAGGGAAGAACCTTCTGTCGTATTTCGTGTCAATGCTTTCTTTGCAAGTATAGCTGCTTTTTCGAAATCACCGCCAACTCCCACGCCAACTACAATTGGTGGGCAGGCATTTGGTCCCGCATCTTTCACCGCTTCGATAACGGCATTCTTCACGCCCTCTGCTCCATCTGCCGGCTTTAACATAAACACTTTACTCATATTCTCAGAACCAAATCCCTTTGGTGCAATGAGAATTTCTAACTGGTCTCCCGGTACGATATCATAATGAATGATAGCCGGTGTATTGTCTTTTGTATTTTCACGAAGAAGCGGATCTGCTACGACAGATTTACGAAGATATCCCTCTTTGTAGCCCTGACGGACTCCCTCGTTAATGGCATCCGTGATATTCATACCTTCAATATGTACATCCTGTCCTACCTTTACAAATAAAACTGCCATTCCGGTATCCTGACAGATTGGAATCTGCTCACTTGCTGCAATATCCATATTCTCGCATAACTGTCCTAATATCTGCTTTCCAAGTGTCCCGGTCTCTTTCTCCTTTGCATTACGGATTGCCTGCTCCATATCATCCGATAAATGCACATTTGCCTCAATACACATCTCTTTGACATTCCGGATAATCTCATCTGTATGTATCGTTCTCATAATTACCTCCCTGCTTCTTCTTCTTTGTTCTTGTATAATAACTCAAATATCTTCTTTCCTACCCCATCATCATTATTGGATGGAATGACTTCTTTTGCAAGTTTCTTAATGTCGTATTCCGCATTGACCGGGGCAAAACTGTTTGGAAAAAGTTCAAACATGGAAAGATCATTTAATCCATCTCCAAACACGGCAACTTCTTCTTTCTGAATCCCCATCTTCTCGATAGCCTGCAAAAGTCCATGTCCTTTCTGTGCCTGTCTTGCATTGATTTCAATGTTATCCGGGTAAGAATAAGAGATAAACAGCTCTGGAAATTGTGCAGTAAGTATCTCCCGATTTCTAGCATTTTGCTCTAAATTCGGGCTAAACACGATCATTTTACGGATAGGAAGATTCTTTTCCATCATATCTTCTAACGAATCATTGCGTATCATATTCTTCATGAATACGCTGGTCTTACCCTTCTCAATTGCCTCTTCTAATGTCAGTGTATGACTCCGGTCTAAGCATAACATACGATATCCCATATTTCGGTACATGGTCTCTTCACTTCCACAGATCTGTGTATTCTGTCCGGTCATGAATTCGGGCACATATCCCATCTTAATTAATGTATCATATAATCTTGGAAGAATATCATATTCTATGTTGGCTGTACTAATAATATTCTTATCTTTATCCCGGATCTCTGCTCCATTTAATAACAGAAAAGAACAATTTAACTGATATTCTTTGGCAATTGCTCCGATCGTATCCAGACTCCTGCCTGTTGCGATCATAAATTCCACATTCTGTTTTTCTGCCTGTTTAATAGCTGCAATATTTAACGGAGATATCTCCTGATTTGAATTGAATAGTGTTCCATCCATATCGGACGCAATTAACTTGATCATATTGTTGTCCTCACTTCTTTATAGAAAATGGGACTACCAAAGGTAGTCCCATCCTCTTATTGATTCTTCTCTTCTTTTTCTTCCTTTTCCTGCTCTGCCTCAAATTCTGCGATACTATCTTCTGGAGATTTATCACGAACCTTTGCAATGGATGCAACTGTAATATCTTTTCCTTCATCCATCTTCATCAGCTTCACGCCGGAAGTAATTCTTCCAAGCTCAGAGATAGAACTACACTCTAACCGAATTACAATTCCCTCGGTAGAGATCAACATGATCTCATTATCATCATTGACTGCCTTCATACCAACAACATTACCTGTCTTAGAGTTGATCTTATAGCACTTCACACCTTTACCACCACGGCGTTGTGGAGTGAATTCTTCCATAGAAGTACGTTTACCCATACCATTCTCTGATACGATCAACAGATCTTCTCCCTGGGTATCCATCTGCATACCAATAATTTCATCACCATCTGACAGGTTCATACCAATTACACCCTGTGATGTTCTACCGGTGCTTCTAACATCTGTCTCATTAAAGCGGATACACATACCAAGCTTCGTTACCATAATGATATCTTTTGTATTATCGGTTGCCTTTACCTCGATCAGCTCATCACCGTCTTTCAAAGTAATGGCAGCAAGTCCGGTCTTTCTGACATTTGCATAATCCATAATTGGTGTCTTCTTCACAATACCATTCTTTGTTACCATGAATAAGAACTTGCCCTCTTCATACTTCTTCAGAGCAATCACGGCTGTGATCTTCTCACCCGGATTCAACTGCAGCAGATTCACGATAGCAGTTCCTCTTGAAGTTCTTGCTGACTCTGGAATCTCGTAAGCTTTCATACGATATACCTTACCACTATTCGTGAAGAACATCAGATAATGATGTGTCGTTGTCATAAACAGATCTTCAATGAAATCATCATCGATCGTAGACATACCCTTAATTCCCTTACCACCTCTATGTTGTGCACGGAAATTATCGACCGTCATTCTCTTAATATAACCTAACTTGGTCATTGTAATGACCGTATTCTCTTTCTTGATCAGATCTTCGATTGTAATATCATCATCATCAAATCCAATATGGGTTCTTCTCTCATCTCCATACTTGGTTGCAATAATTAGAATCTCTTCTTTGATCACACCTAATAATTTGTGTTCATCTGCAAGAATTGCTTTCAACTCTGCAATACGCTCCATCAGTTCCCGATACTCATTCTCTAACTTCTCGCGTTCCAAACCGGTAAGTGCACGAAGTCTCATATCGACAATTGCCTGAGCCTGTACATCAGATAAGCCAAATTCTTTGATTAAGTTCTCTTTTGCTTCTCCAACATTCTTAGAAGAACGGATAATCTCGATCACACGATCAATATTGTCTAATGCAATCAATAAGCCCTGTAAAATGTGGGCACGTTCCTCTGCCTTATTCAGATCAAACTTGGTACGTCTTGTAACAACTTCTTTCTGATGATCTAAGTAATACTCTAACATCTGTAACAGATTGAGTACCTTTGGCTCGCCATTTACTAAAGCAAGTAAGATAACACCAAAGCTATCCTGAAGCTGCGTATGTTTATATAACTGATTGAGGATGACATTGGCATTGGTATCTCTCTTTAACTCAATGGCAATCCGCATACCTTCTCTGGATGATTCATCACGAAGTTCTGCAATTCCTTCAATCTTCTTCTCTTTCACTAATGTTGCAATATTCTGGATCAGTCTTGCTTTGTTGACCATATATGGAAGTTCAGTTACTACAATTCTCTGTTTGCCATTTGACATTGGCTCGATATCAGTTACGGAACGGATCTTGATCTTACCACGTCCGGTACGATATGCATCTTCAATACCCTGACGTCCTAAAATGGTAGCACCCGTTGGAAAATCCGGTCCCTTCACGATCTCTAAGATCTCATCAATCGTCGTTGCTCTATCTTCCTGAATGTAATTATCAATGATCTTCACTACGGCATTGATGACTTCCCGAAGATTATGTGGTGGAATATTCGTAGCCATACCAACCGCAATACCACCTGTACCGTTCACTAACAAATTCGGATAACGGGATGGAAGAACCACCGGTTCTTTCTCTGTCTCATCAAAGTTTGGTGCAAAATCAACGGTATCCTTGTTAATATCTGCAAGCATCTCCATCGAAATCTTAGAAAGTCTTGCTTCTGTGTATCGCATGGCAGCCGCACCGTCTCCATCGACAGAACCAAAGTTACCATGCCCATCTACTAACGGATATCTTGTATTCCACTCCTGTGCAAGTTTAACCATAGCATCATAGATAGAAGTATCACCATGTGGATGATATTTACCCATCGTATCACCGACGATACGGGCACATTTACGATGTGGTTTATCCGGTCCGTTATTCAACTCGATCATGGAATACAGGATTCTACGCTGAACAGGTTTGAGACCATCTCTGACATCTGGTAATGCACGGGAAGTAATAACACTCATGGCATAATCTATATAATAATTTTCCATGGTTTTCTTAAGGTCAACTTCATTTACCTTATCAAAAATATTGTCTTCCATTCTTTTCTCCTTCTCTAATTACAAAACAATATATATTAGATATCTAAGTTCTTAACAAACTTTGCATTTGCCTCAATAAATTCTCTACGAGGTTCTACCTTATCACCCATCAAAGTATTAAAGGTCAGATCTACTTCAGATTCATTGTCATCTTCAATGCCAACACGAAGTAAGATACGATGCTCTGGATCCATAGTAGTATCCCATAACTGCGTAGCATCCATCTCACCTAAACCTTTGTAACGCTGGATCTTATTATTCTGATCACGTCCTACTTCTTTGAGGATGTTATCTAACTCTTCGTCACTATATGCATACCATACCTTCTTGTTCTTCTCTAACTTATAAAGAGGTGGCTGTGCCAGATATACATGTCCCTGACGAATCAATTCCGGCATGAAACGATAGAAGAATGTAAGCATCAAAGTTGCGATATGTGCACCATCTACATCGGCATCCGTCATGATAATGATCTTATGATAACGTAATTTACTGATATCAAAATTCTCATGAATACCCGTACCAAATGCAGTGATCATAGCCTTAATCTCTTCATTACCAAGAATACGGTCAATTCTTGCTTTCTCTACGTTAAGGATCTTACCACGAAGTGGAAGAATTGCCTGTGTTGCACGGGAACGTGCAGTCTTTGCAGATCCACCAGCGGAATCTCCCTCAACAATATAAATCTCGCAATTTTCCGGATTCTTGTCCGAACAATCTGCAAGCTTACCGGGAAGTGCCATGGAATCACTTAAGTTTGACTTTCTGGCAACATCTCTTGCTTTTCTTGCTGCAATTCTCGCACGTTGTGCCTGAACTGCTTTATTCACGATCACCTTAGCAACCTTTGGATTCAACTCTAAGAAAATGGTAAGTTGTTCTGTTACTACACTGTCTACCGCTGTACGGGCCTCTGAGTTACCAAGCTTGATCTTAGTCTGGCTTTCAAACTGAGGATCTCCGATCTTGATACTTACAATTGCAGCAAGACCTTCTCGAAGATCATCTCCTGACAGATTATCCTCATTATCCTTGAGCATCTTATTGTTACGCGCATAATCATTGAATACTTTTGTAATAGCAGAACGGAAACCGGTTAAATGCGTTCCACCTTCAATCGTTCCAATATTATTAACAAATGTATAGACAGATTCACTGTAAGAATTATTGTGCTGCATGGCAACCTCTACAACAACACCATCTTTTTCTCCTTCACAGTAAATGATCTTATCATACAATGGATCTTTGTGACGATTGATATACTGTACGAATTCCTTAATACCACCTTCATAATGGAATTCCCGTTCTTTCTCCTTACCTGCTCTCTTATCTGCAAGTGTGATCTTAAGTCCTTTTGTTAGGAACGCCATCTCACGAAGTCTGGTTCTTAATGTATCAAAGTCAAAATAAAGTGTCTCGAAAATGGTTCCATCCGGCATAAATGTTACCTTAGTTCCACGTTTTCTCGTATTACCGGTCACCTCTAATGGATGAATGATCTTACCCTTTTCATAACGTTGCTTGTGAATCTTGCCATCCCGGTATATCTCAACCTCTAACCAATCAGAAAGTGCATTCACTACAGAAGCACCTACACCGTGAAGTCCACCGGCAACCTTATATCCTCCACCGCCAAACTTACCGCCGGCATGTAACATTGTAAATACTACATCAACAGCAGGAATACCTGCTTTTTCCTGAATACCGGTCGGAATACCACGACCATTATCAATAACAGTAACCGAACTATCTTTGTTGATCGTAACAGTGATCTCATTACAATATCCGGCAAGTGCCTCATCTACTGCATTATCTACAATCTCGTATACCAAGTGATGTAAACCTTTCTCTGAGGTTGTACCAATATACATACCAGGTCTTTTACGGACTGCTTCCAAACCCTCTAAGATCTGAATCTGGTCAGCACCATATTCCTGTTCTCCATTCTTACCCATGTCTTTCCTCCTATTACTTTTAACAACATTCACTTTATCTATATCATAAAATCATATTCTATAATCAGATTGTATCTGATACAGAATGATCATATCTTACTCAATTAAAGAAACGGTTCCATTCGTCACCTGATAGATCTGGTTAATATGAATTCTCGATTTAATAAAATCATCATATCCCGTACAGGTAACAATCGTCTGAATCTCATTCATACTCTCTAATAAAAATTGCTTGCGATTATGATCTAACTCACTCATTACATCATCTAACAAAAGGATGGGTGTATCATGAATCATAGATTTCACAAGTTCAATCTCTGCTAATTTAAGCGATAATGCTGCTGTTCTCTGTTGTCCCTGCGATCCAAACTTTCTCACATCAATTCCGTTAATATAAAAACAGATATCATCCCGATGCGGTCCTACCTGCGTAGATTGATACCGAAGATCCATATCCCGTTTCGATGTCATAACCTTCTCATAATCTTCAATTGAAACGTTCTTTTCATATCCAATCTCAATCGATTCCTTCTTACCAGTCAGATGTCCATGAATCTCTTTGACGATTTCATTTAGCTCCTGTATGAAGCTTTCCCTTTCTTCAATCAGATGGATTCCGTATTCCATCAGATACATATCCCACATATCCAATGTATCTTTTAAAGATGGCTGAAATGCAATCTGTTTTAGCAAGGTATTTCTCTGATTCAGAGCCTTATTATAATTCATATAATTGTAATAATATACTTTATTCAGCTGGCACAATTCCAGATTCATGAATCTTCTCCGCTCTGCAGGACCATTCTTAATGATACTAAGATCTTCCGGAGAGAAAAATATAATATGAATCATACCAAACAGCTCGCCACTTTTACGGATACTCTGCCCATCAACGGCAACACCTTTTGTCTTATTCTTCTTAAGATGCATATCGATTCTATGGGATACCTCATACTTAGATAAATTCAGCCTGATATGTGCCTCATCTTCTCCAAACTGGATCACATCCCGGTCTTTGGTTCCCCGGTGTGACTTTGTAGTACCTGCCATATAGATTGCCTCTAGAATATTGGTCTTGCCCTGCGCATTATCTCCATATAGAATTGTTATACCCGGTTCAAATGAAATTGACAAAGCATCATAATTTCTATAATGGCTAAGTTCTAGTGAATTAATATACATTTGATTCTACCTGCCATCTCTAAGATTGAACAACCTGAATCTGCTCTCCATTAAATTCCACAATCATTCCATCATATAACTTTCTACGGTATCTGGATTCTACTTCTCCATCTACTTTTACTAAACCTTCATCAATCACTTCTTTTGCCATAGCTCCGGATTCTACCATATTCATTGCCTTCAGAAGCTGGCTCAGATTGATATAATCATCTTTTTCTCTTAATATTAATACTTCCATACGATTCTCCTACGCTGCAATACTTACAGGCAAAATAAGATAAATATAACTGCTGTCTTCATTACGGATAAAGCATGGAGACTTTGCATTCACCATATAAATGTCTACTTCTTCATCATCAATAACACGAAGTGCATCCATCAAAAACTTTGGATTGAATCCGATCATCAGATCCTTACCCTCTTTCTTAATCTCAATCTCTTCATTCATAGAACCAAGGGAGGAATCAATCTTCAGATAAATGTTAGAATTCTCAATATTCATGATAATTGGCTTCTTATCTGACTCTTTGATGAACAAAGAAGCACGATCGATACAATCTAAGAACTCTTTCTTATTGATCGTAAACTTTGTCTCATAATCATTGGATAACATCTGATCAATCTTATAGAACTCTCCTTCTAATAGACGGGATACTACCTTGGTCTGATCAAACTCAAATAGTATATGCTTATCGGTTACATACAGACGAATCTCATCTTCTGCATCTCCCGTTAAGATCTTGCTTACATCATTCAATGTCTTACCTGGAACGATCACTTTCATGGTATCATAGCTCTGTTTCAGATTCACTTTACGAATAGAGATTCTATGTCCATCTAAAGATACCACTTTCAAAGTATCACCATTTACTTCAAATAATTCACCAGTCATGATCTTCGTATTCTCCTGATCAGAGATACTGAAAATCGTCTGACGGATGACTTCTTTCAGGGTAAACTGTGATAAACTGATATACTTATTCTTCTCTACCTCTGGAAGATAATTGAAGTCTTCACCTGAAGTACCAGGAATATTGAATTTGGAGCGTTCACAACGAATGTTAGCCTGATAGTTGGCATTCGTCTCAATCAATACTTCACTGTTAGGAAGCTTTCTTACAATATCACTCAATAACTTTGCATCTAATGCAATCTTACCTGCCTCTGTAATGTTACCTTCAATGATTGTCTCAATTCCAAGTTCGATATCATTTGCGATCAAACGAATCTCACTTAAACTAGATTCAATTAAGATACACTGTAAGTTTGGCATTGTACTTTTGGTTGATACTGCTTTGGAAACGATATTGATTCCATTCATAAGGGCTTCTTTGGAACAACTAATCTTCATTGTGTAAAACTCCTTTCGATGTGTTGTGTGGAAAATCCATCATACATATTATTATAATAATTTAGTAGTCTTAATAGTAGGGGCTGTTGATATGTTCAAATCCATTGTTAAGGCTTGAAAATGCTCAAAAAATGATGTGCAAAAGTGTGTCAATCAAGTCTTAAGAATTCGTGTGAAAGTTGTGCATAGGATAGAACCTTCTAAAAGGATTCAAACCCTTAAAAAGAATTATCAACGGTAAAACCCGAAAAAAAATAACAGGTTATCCACAAAATAAATGGCAATACACCGTGTATCTGTGGATAACTCATCTATTTTACATTTAATTTTTTCTCAATTGTCTCGATTGTGATCTTCATATTCGAATCTGTGTCGATCATGGACTTGATCTTTTCTACGCCGTTCAATACTGTAGAATGATCTCTGCCGCCTAATGCATCTCCAATCTGCTGTAAAGAATACCGGTCGAGATATTTCCGGCACAGATACATGACAATCTGACGTGCCGTTGCAATATCTTTGCTTCTCTTAGAAGATGTAATATCATCATAAGAGACATTCATATGATCAGATACAATATTAATAAGAAGATCTGGTGTCAGTTCTTTGACACTATCTTTGGAAATCAGATCTTTCAGAATATCTTCTGCTTTCTCAACGGTAAGGTCTTCTTTATTATTCTCTAATCTAGCATAGACACTGATCTTGTTAAGAGCACCCTCTAATTCACGAATATTGGATACAACATTCTCAGCAATGAAATCTAATATATCATCTGAAATAGAGATATGATCCATCTCTGCTTTTCGCTTCAGGATTGCCATACGTGTTTCATAATCCGGTGCATGAATATCAACCGGAACACCCCATTCCAAACGGGTACGCATTCTCTCTTCTAACGTCTCAATCTCTTTTGGTGGTTTGTCCGAAGAAATGATGATCTGTTTGCTGGAATTGTAGAGATCATTGAATGTATTGAAAAATTCCGTCTGTGTGGAATCCTTACCGATTACAAACTGGATATCATCAATCAGCAAGACATCTAAGTTACGGTATTTTGCACGCAGTTCTTCGTTCTTATTATTACGGATTGCTTCGATTACTTCATTCGTGAATGTCTCACTTGATACATAGAGTACCTTCATATCAGGGTTATGTGTAATGATATGATGGGCAATGGCCTGCATCAGATGTGTCTTACCAAGTCCTGCACCACCGTATAAGAATAATGGATTATATGCAGATGATGGTTCTTCTGCAACAGCAACGCATGCGGCATGGGCATGTCGGTTGTTATCACCAATGACAAATGTATCAAATGTATATTTCGGATTCAGATTGCTACGCTCTAAGGATAACTTAATGTGACCATCCATAGAGTTATCAGCTTCTTCTTTGGAAGCAGGTACATCTTCCCCTTCCACACAGAAATAGATCTCAAATGGCTGATTCAGAGTAGCTTCAATTGCGGATTGTAAATAAATATCATACATCTTCTTCTCAATGAATTCGATTCCTCGTTTGCCAAGCTTCTTATCCATGGAAAAGGTAATGGTTGTATCAGTTACTTCTTTAATAGAAAGGGCACGAATCCATGTATTAATCATCATGTGGGAAACATCGTATTCAATCTCTAGAAGATTCAATATGTTATCCCATTGTTGTATCAAAGTTTCTTTCATAGTTAAATATCCTTTCTATAATATAGGAAAATACGCATACGCATACTCATTAATAATACTATAAAATAGGTTTTTTATCAAGGAAAAGAGATATTTTGGAGGGGAATTTTTCCACTTTGGGTACTGTGGATAAGTCCTATTCACAGTAAAATATATGTAAAATAGGGGATAATTACATGAAATCCACATGAAAAGTGGCAAGTTATCCACAAGTTATTCACATTTTGTGGATAACATTATGTAAACACAAGAAAAGAGGGGAAACAAAGAGAGAAAAGATACAGAATATAAAGATTTTGATACATGGTAAATGTAGTTTTGGAAAAAGATGATACAAGATGTTGTGTTTTTGATATTTCCAGTAAAAAAATAAAAAGAAAAACAAAAGAATTGCTTGACTTACAAGGCTTTTTTCAATATAATGGGATAGATGTTTTCAAAAAGAAGGAGGTGTATTTGAGTATGAAGATGACATTTCAGCCTAAGAAGAGACAGAGATCTAAGGTTCATGGTTTTAGAAAAAGAATGAGCACATCAAATGGTAGAAAAGTGTTGGCCGCTAGACGTGCTAAAGGAAGAAAACGTTTATCAGCATAGGTCACAGGTTTGTGACCTTTTTCTTTGTCAAGGAACATTATAATGAAACAATTTATTTCTTTAAAAAACAGTTTAGAATTTGGAAATGTATATAAACGAGGAAAATCCTACGCTAATAAGTACCTTGTTATGTATATAGTAGACAATGATCTGGAGAGTAACAGACTTGGGATATCTGTTAGTAAGAAAGTTGGCAACAGTGTTGTAAGACATCGAATCACCAGATTGATTAGAGAAGCATACCGCTTACATCAGAGCGAACTGATTACAGGAAAAGACATCGTAGTGGTTGCCAGGGTTAATTCTAAAGGTCATAGCTATTGGGATATTGAAAGTGCATTTCTACATCTGGCTAAACTGCATCATTTATTCATTCAGAAATAATCTTATCTGATATTCCATATGCTATTGTAATTCGTGAAACATATTGAAAACATTAATTAGCGCATTATTTTGTTATGCATAGGAATGATTGAAATTGAACATAATCAAGATAATTCTCATTCAGTTAATACAATTTTATAAGAAATTTTTGTCACCTTTGAAGGGACATCCAACATGCAAATTCTATCCAACCTGTTCGTCTTATGCAATCGAAGCATTAGAGGTGCATGGTGTGATCAAGGGTAGTCTGCTTGCTATTTGGCGTATTTTGCGTTGCAATCCTTTTTCAAAGGGAGGTTATGATCCGGTTCCACAGAAAAAATCTTAAGGAGGACTTGAAACATTGATGTTTTTAACAGCACAGGGAGGATTTTTAGGACCATTTGCCTGGGTATTCGGTAAGATCATGGATTTGATCTATAATCTGTTAGCCGGCAGTGATGGTATGGCGAATCTTGGTCTTTGTATTATCTTATTTACAGTAGTGGCAAAGCTGATTCTGTTTCCACTTAACTTTAAGCAGCAGAAGTCTACAAAGATCAATATGGTGATCCAGCCAGAGATTCAGAAGATCCAGAAGAAATATAAAGATAAAAAGGATCAGGAATCCATGATGAAACAGCAGCAGGAGATTCAGGCTGTCTATAGTAAATATGGAACTTCCATGACGGGTGGCTGTCTTCCAACGTTGATCCAGTTACCAATTATCTATGCGTTATATCGTGTTATCCAGAATATTCCGGCTTATATTGAGAGTATCAAAGCAATGTATGCTCCAATCGCTCAGGCTGTATTAGATACACAGGGCAGCAAGGCACAGCAGTTTATGATCGACTTTGTCAATGATAATGGTATTAGCGGTGCAAGTTATGCAATGAAGACATTTAAGAACCTGGCTGAGGTTGGTGTTAACAATATCATTGATATGTTATCTAACTTTGGTGTATCAAACTTAAACAGCTTGCTGGATACAATTGGAAAGAGCGGTGATCTTTCATCGAATGTATCACAGATCGATCAGATTCATTCCTTTATTCTTGGAATTAACATTTCCGAGGCACCGGGATATCATTTAAGCTGGGCATTATTGATTCCTATCTCATCTGCGGTATTTAATTATATGTCTATGAAGATTTCAAGTAAAGGACAGTCAGATGATGTAGCCAATAACAGTATGATGAAGAGTATGCAGATTACGATGCCATTGATGTCCATCTTTATCTGTATCTCATTACCTGCAGGTATCGGTATCTATTGGTCGGCAAGTGCATTGATCTCACTTTTGACACAGCTTGGTGTTAACTTCTACTATGATCATCAGGATATGGATGCAATCTTAGCAAAACAGATGGAGAAAGCTGCTAAGAAGGCAGCAAAGAATGGCGGTAAGAAGTCATTTATGGAGCGTATGATGGATCAGTCCGCAGAGGCACAGGAAGAATTAGAGAAGCAGCAGGCAATGCGTAAGAATTCTGCAGCATCCCTTAAGAATTATGTACCTTCTTCTGATGCACAAAAGGCAGTAGATGAGAACAAACATAAACAGTATAAGAGTGGAAGTATTGGGGCAAAAGCGAATATTATGATGAATTATAATAATACGACAAAGGAGGAGAAGTAGAATGGATTTTCAGGAGTTTAAAGCAAAAACAGTAGAAGAAGCTGTAACAGCAGCAACAGTTGCATTGGGAATCACAAGTGATGAATTAGAGTACGAGGTTGTTGAAAAAGGTTCTACCGGTTTTCTTGGTCTTGGTGCAAAGCCAGCAATTATTAAAGCAAAGAAGAAAGAAGAAGAGGTTGTTAATCAGACAGTTTCAACCGGTTTGGTAGACAAGACAAAGGTATATCTTGATTCTTTATTTAAGGCAATGGATATTGAGACAGAAGTAACCATTGATTTTGATGAAGAGAATAACAATATGGATATCAACTTAGAAGGTTCTGAGATGGGTATTCTGATCGGTAAGCGTGGACAGACTTTGGATGCTTTACAGTATCTGATCAGTCTTTATGTGAACAAAGAGAGTGAAGCATATGTACGTGTGAAGTTAGATACGGAAAATTACCGTGCAAGAAGAAAAGATACATTGGAGAATCTTGCTAAGAATATTGCATTTAAAGTAAAGAGAAGCAGAAGAAGTGTTACTTTAGAGCCAATGAATCCATATGAGAGAAGAATTATTCATTCTGCATTACAGAATGATAAGTATGTAGCAACAAGAAGTGAGGGAGAGGAACCTTACCGTAAAGTTGTTGTATATCTGAAAAAATAATGGTATGCAAGGGTCAAAAACAGATAGCAATCTTTGACATCAATAACAGAAATCCGGTTGTGCAAGCAGCCGGATTTTTACTTTATAGGAATACGATAAATGCAGGATTATGGAAAGTCATTTTCCTGTATTTTTACTATGTACATATAGTTGAAATTTGTTTATAATAAACTCTGTATGTATATTAGATTGAAAAGACAGAATCATTCATGATCAATGAATGAGGAATAGACAGGTGAATGGGATGATCAGATTAACAGATACAATTGCAGCAATCGCGACGGGGATGAATCAGGGTGGAATTGGTGTGATCCGTGTAAGTGGAGAGAAAGCCATACCAATTGCAGATTCAATCTTTGTGCCAAAGAAGAAGGGAAGGGAGATTCGAACTCTCGACACTTATACAGCAGCATATGGAAATATTGTAGATACCAATGGTCAGATGGTAGATGAAGTAATTGTATTAGTTATGAAAGCACCATCCACCTATACCAAAGAAGATGTGGTAGAGATTGACTGTCATGGTGGAATGCAGGTCATGCAGCATATATTACAGTTGTTGATCGGGCAGGGTGCAAGATTGGCAGATCCAGGTGAATTTACTAAACGGGCATTTTTGAATGGAAGGATTGATCTTTCACAGGCAGAGTCTGTTATGGATCTCATTTCAGCAAAAAGTGACTTAGCGGCAAAGACAGCGTTATCCCAGTTAAAGGGAAGTCTGCGAGATAAGATCGATGTACTTCGTAAGAATCTGATCCATAATATCGCATATATTGAATCGGCATTAGATGATCCGGAACATTATGATCTCACAGGATTTGATGAGACGTTAGATCATTTATTAGAGAATATGGAACAGGAGATTGAACATCTGGTAAGAACGGCGGAAGATGGCAAGATGATGAAGGAAGGTATCTGTACTGTTATCTTAGGTAAGCCGAATGCCGGAAAATCTTCTGTATTGAATGTTATGACAGGCAGAGAACGTGCTATTGTGACTGAGATAGCAGGAACAACAAGAGATACCTTAGAGGAATTTGTATCAATTCAGGGAATTCCTCTTAATATCATAGATACAGCAGGAATCCGGGACACAGATGATATTGTAGAAAAGATCGGTGTCGATAAGTCAATTGAAGCAATGCAGCAGGCAGATCTGATCTTATATATTGTAGATTCTTCCAAAGCATTGGATGAAAATGACTATGCAATTATGAAACAAATTGCAGATAAGAATGTGATCATATTGCGGAATAAGATGGATCTTCCAAGCGTAGTATCAGATGAGGAGATTCAATCTTATCTGAATAAGCCGGTTATTGCCATTAGTGCAAAAGACCAGACCGGATTTGATACATTTTATGAGGCATTGAATGAAATGTTTTTCCAGGGAAGATTGTCTTACAACGATGAAATCTATATTACAAATATGAGACACAAGGAAGCATTACAGGAAGCATTAGAATCCATTCATATGGTACGGGATAGTATTGCAGCAGGTATGCCGGAAGATTTTCTTACAATTGATCTGATGAATGCATATGAACGGTTAGGATATATTATTGGAGAATCTGTGGAAGATGATCTGGTGGATACCATTTTCAAAGAATTCTGTATGGGCAAATAGAAGAGAGGATAGAAACAATGAATGCAATAGAAGAGACATATGATGCAATCGTAGTGGGGGCAGGACATGCCGGATGTGAAGCAGCTTTAGCATTAGCAAGAATGGGGCAGGAGACGATTATCTTTACAGTGAGTATGGACAGTGTAGCCATGATGCCATGTAATCCTAATGTAGGAGGTTCTTCGAAAGGACATCTGGTGAGGGAGATTGATGCCTTAGGTGGCGAAATGGGAAAGAATATTGATCGTACTTATATCCAGTCTAAGATGCTTAATCAGTCAAAAGGGCCTGCAGTACATTCTCTTCGTGCACAGGCAGATAAGGCAGAATATACCAGAAGAATGCGTATGACCATGGAAAATACCGAGCATCTGACATTACGACAGGCAGAGGTAGCAGAACTTATATTTGATGATGCAGAGAATACAGCTATTGATAAAGAAAAAATAGATGTATTTCAGGGTGAACATCCAATTCAGGTGAAAGGAATTCGTACGAAGTCTGGAGCAACTTATTATGCAAAATGCGTAGTATTGTGTACAGGAGTATATCTGAATGCAAGATGTATCTACGGGGATGTTGTGAATCATACGGGGCCAAATGGATTATCTGCAGCGACTTATCTTTCCGGTTCTATGGAAAAAGCAGGAATTCCACTTCGCCGTTTCAAGACCGGAACACCAGCAAGAATCGATAAGCGAAGTATTGATTTTTCGAAGATGGAAGAACAATTTGGAGATGAAAAGATTGTACCATTTTCTTTTACAAATACCGAAGAGGATATTAAGAGAGAGCAGATCAGCTGCTGGCTTACGTATACGAATGAGACAACACATACGATCATCCGTAATAATATAGATCGTTCACCTTTATTTTCCGGTGCAATCGAAGGAACCGGACCTAGGTATTGTCCTTCCATTGAAGATAAGGTAATGAAATTTGCCGATAAGGACAGACATCAGGTATTTGTAGAACCGGAAGGAGAATTTACAAATGAGATGTATATCGGCGGAATGAGTTCTTCTCTTCCAGAGGATGTACAGTATGCAATGTACCGGAGTGTTCCGGGATTAGAACATGCAAAGATTGTAAGAAATGCTTATGCTATTGAATATGATTGTATTAGTGCATTATTGTTAAAACCATCTTTGGAATTCAAGGATGTAGATGGTTTATTTAGTGCCGGACAGATGAATGGAAGTTCCGGTTATGAAGAAGCGGCTGCACAGGGTTTGATGGCTGGTATTAATGCTGCCAGAAAGCTGCAGGGAAAAGAGCCGATCGTATTAGACCGTTCTCAGGCTTATATTGGTGTACTGATTGATGATCTTGTAACAAAGAAGACAAAAGAACCATATCGTATGATGACTTCCCGGGCAGAGTACCGGTTATTGCTCCGTCAGGACAATGCAGATCTGCGTTTGACAGAGATTGGTTATGAGATTGGTCTGATCCCGGATGAGAGATATGCACATTTTACAAAGAAAAGAGAGCTGATCGAGGAAGAGGTTGCCCGGTTAAATGAAACCATGGTGGGAGCAAATCAGCGCATTCAGAAGTTTTTAGAGGAACATGACAGCACCACATTGAAGACAGCGGCATCTTTAGCCGACCTGATTAAGAGACCGGAATTATCTTATGAAATGATTGCTCCGATTGATGATGCACGCTCTGCTATTTATGAGAAAGATGCTAAAGTGTGGAATGGGCCATTTGCACCTGAAATTATGGAGCAGATCAATATTGAATTAAAGTATGATGGATATATTAAACGGCAGCGCTCACAGGTTGAGCATTTTAAAAAGTTAGAAAAGAAGAGAATACCAGCGGATATCTGTTATGAAGATGTGCACAATCTTCGGAAAGAAGCAATCCAGAAATTAAGTGAAGTACGTCCGAAAAATATCGGACAGGCATCTAGAATATCCGGTGTATCACCGGCAGATATTTCCGTATTGATGATCTATCTGAAAGCGTGAGAAAGAAATGATATATATTAAGAATTTGAAAGTTTTGAATAGACTATTTGTATAGAACAATGCAGGAATATTATATAATTAAGAAAGAGATTAGATTATGATTCGATTACAAAAACAAGCACAAGAGATTGGTATTGTATTAACAGATGAGCAGATCAATCAGTTTCAGATATATTATGATATGCTGATTGAGACAAATAAGGTGATGAATCTGACTGCAATCACAGAATTAAAAGAAGTGATATCCAAACATTTTATAGATTCTTTACTTTTGATAAAAGCATATCCTGACATAGCGCAGCTGAAGTTAAAAGTGTTAGATCTTGGAACGGGAGCCGGATTTCCGGGTATTCCTCTTAAGATTGCATTTCCTTCTTTGCAGATCACATTAATGGATTCCTTGAATAAACGTGTTAAATTCTTGCAGTCTGTAATTAATGAGTTAGAATTATGTGATATAGAGGCGGTGCATGGACGGGCAGAAGAAGCAGCAAGAAATGCAGTATATCGGGAACAGTTTGATTTATGTGTGAGTCGGGCTGTTGCAAATCTTGCTACGTTAAGTGAATATACATTACCGTTTGTAAAGATAGGAGGTATGTGCATTCCTTATAAGGCTGCAGGTGTAGAAGAGGAAGTAGATACGGCTAAGAAAGCAATTCAGGTATTAGGCGGAAAATTAACTACGGTTAAAAAAGTAGCATTGCCGGAAACAGAGATTGAACGGTCTTTCATTCTGATTGATAAAGTAAAAAAGACTCCAAAAACATACCCAAGAAAACCGGGAACAGCAAGTAAAGAACCAATTCATTAATTAGAAATAATATATTAAATTATGCAAAAAGAAAAGATGTCATATGACATCTTTTCTTTTACGATACATTCTTTTTCTGATTACGCTTTATCTGACGTTTGATTCTCAATTCATTCTGTCGTTCTTTGATATGTTCGAAATCTTTCTTTGTGATCTTTGCCACTGTCTTTACAACGAATACATTACCTTCTTTTGTAGACTTGAACCGTATTTTTCCACAAACAAGACCGTGACTCCAACATTTACCCACACAGATCTGAGTAGATGGGTTATTCACAAACCATTTGATCTTCTTATTCAACTTGCGATTACACTTATAACAATGCAGGGCAGTTACATTCTTATCTTCCATAGCCTGTTTTTTATTGGTAAAAGCACGGGTAATATACTCGCAATAATTGCTATGCTTAGACGCAATCTCTTCTTCTTCGCAGGATGGATAATGATAATAGTCGATACTATACATATCTTCTAACTTCTTTTTATTCATCTTCTGAAACACCAAAGCCGTATAATAGGCATCATTCTTAGCACAGTGAAAAGCTGCATCAATTGGAATATCAAAATCTCTGACCGCTTTCTCTAAACTTGGCATCTGACTTCTATCTTTCAGATGACTGATCGCATAAATCTCCTGCAGATTATAAAATTTCAGAGGATATGGATATTCTTTCAGATAGTAGAAGTCCATATTCTGTTGCAGATAAGTGAGATCTAGCGGTCCCCAGGTACAGAAAATGTAATCCTCATCACCACACCATTTTTTAAATTCACGAAAGACAACATCAAATGGGCGGCCTGTTCGTAATAAGGTCTCATCATAATTCAGCAAGTCTCGAATTGCTGATTGCAGACGGCGGTATACACGTGGTTTGATGATACTTCCATATTGGTCAATAATATTAAATTTGTCATCAAGTTTGGTAGCACCAATCTCAATCACTTCAAATTGCAACCGGGGATTCTCACCGGCTGAACCACAAGCACTTTGATTCCACTCCAAATCCATTACAATATAATTCATAGGATCCCTTCTAATTTGCACGCATTCTTCTTACATTATCGGTACTTCCATTATAGTAAGTATCCAATGTCTTATTGATCTCTTCTAATACTTCTAATGTTTCTTTGGAGGTAGAAGAAGTGTTACCATTCAATTGTACCAATAACTTGGAAATCCGGTCAGAACTATTCAATGTCTTATTGTTGTTCTCCTGTGATTTCTTGATCAGAATCTTGGTACATAACTTCTGTTGTTCAATCAGTTCTTCATTGAGTCGTTGATTCTCTTCTTTTAACTGTTCTAATTGTGCAAGCAAAGCAGCATTCTGTTTGCCATTGGTAGTTTCTTCTCTCTTTGCTACCGAATAGATACCTTTCTCTACTTTCACTAATTCTGTCTGTTTATCTAAAGATAATTCTGATATCTCATCAATCTTCTTGACAATACTATCTACCAGAAAATAGGTATCTGCCATGGCAATCAATCCAAATACAATAATCAATTCTATCATTTGTGGCATATTCAGTATGAGATAGAGCAAAATGAGAACAGCTGCTACAAAACCCACTGCACTGAATGTTAAGTTTGACTTCTTAATCTTCATAATAAATACCTCCATTTCAATTCTGTTCTTATGTAGAAATGTACCCGGCGGGAATCGAACCCACAACGATTCTTTAGGAGAGAATTGTTATATCCATTTAACTACGGGTACGGATGTTACTAGGAAGAAAAAGATACAGTTCCTTGTAACCAGATGATTCCTTTGAAACGTCTGCCAACTTGAGGTTCGCCTTCTAGATCCAAAGAATTGATTGCAACTTGTAAGGTAATATCGTTGCATAGTATAGATAAATTATACACTATTTCGTCGGAAAATTCATTAGTTATTTGCTCTATTTTTCGGATAATTCCTAAAATAGCATATTGTTCATTATCAATTCCATATGGCATGAAATATGTCTCAACTACAGTATATAAGTCTTCATCTTTGATTCGTTTTGTGACGAGAGAGTAAGTGTCCATATCGTCTAATGTCAGATTCTCTAAGGCATCCATATCGCCAGATTTGGCTTTGGCAATGAGATTACGACGTTCTTTATTACTGATCGGCTGCTTCTCATAAGGAAAAGACATAGAATCTAAGCGCACACCACATAGGATTCTTCCGTGAATGGATAAAGCGCCTAACTTGACACGGGTAGGAATCTGATAATAGTTGTTAGACCAAGTACTTTTTACATAATCCGTAATATTCTGTAAGGCATAAATGAGAGTAATGCCAAGATTATAATCATCGGATATTCCAGAATAAGCTTCCTTATCTGAATGGGATTCAATCTGAATATCACTTTGACTCATACTGGTTCTGCCCAAACAATATGGAAAGATGTGATCTACGGTTAATGTATCACGCGAATCTCTTTCTACAATAACACTAAGACCGATACCGTTTCCTATCTGTCTGCCTACTTGAATCAAAGTTGTGTCGGAAGTAATGTCTATCTCCTGCCAGCTTGTATAATCATGTAGTACGGTGTTCGTTAATGTATTTTCTTCTATCTTATTCTTCAGTTTGCTAAATCCAATTGCCCTTAAATAACGATGCATCTGATACTCCTGTTAATATCCAATCTCTGGTTTTCTTTCTTCTCGTTCTTTGGCAGCCTCTTTGGCTCCATCTTTTCCCATTGCAACATTTAATGCGAGACGTTCTTCTTCTGACAAAATGTAGTAGGACTCTTCATTTGTCACTTCCTTACAATAAGTGAAACATCCCTCTCTGCTATGCATAGATGTAAGAATGATTCCGTCGTGGTTCTCTGTAAGGAGAGCAAGAGAGAAGCTTAACTTTCCAGACATCTCCTTAAATGCGTCATACTTGACCAATCCAATCTTACAAAATGTTGTCAAAAATTTGTCATTGACCATATCAATTTCTTTGTTCTGTTTCTTTTCATTCTTCACAACCTGTTTCATTTCTGAAAAACGTTTTACAAGAACTTGTTCAAAACTAGCAACATCGCGTCCAGATGTAAATTTGTTCAGACGCTTTGTGAGTTTATTGCATTTGGATATAATTGTAATGATCCAGATAAATTGCAGAATCACAATTACAAATAATATGATGACTGCTATGTCTGTACTTATTCCAATCGAATCAAATATATTCATTCCCTTTTCCTCTGTTTCTTCCAATAATAATATAGTACTGTTTAAATGATCATGTAATATAAGTAATTAAATAAAGTATTATAATATATTAAAATTAACCACGGTTAATTTTATGAATAATATTAAAGAGATTGTTTGTTTCTGTTATCTTTTTATTCTAATAATATTATTCTGTTGCTTTTACCTTATATAATAATTGCATTGTATCATTCTCTAGGACTGGATCGAATAAATCATCTCCATAATGTGTTCTAATTCATCCTTGGAAAAATATTCAATCTCAATCTTACCCTTATCATTATTCTTGGCTTTGATTGTTGTCTTGGCGCCAAGCTTGTATTTGAATTTCTCTTCAATATCACGATAAAGGAATGATAGATCCTCAACAGTTGTAGCAGCAGTATCTTCTACCTTTGGATTGGCTAGATCATTTAATATTTTTTTTACCAGCTTCTCTGTCTCACGAACGGATAGACGTTCGTCAAAGACTTTGCATGCTGTCTCATATTGAAGTTCTGTATCTTCGATAGGGAGTAATGCTCTGGCATGTCCATTGGATATTTTCTCATCGATTACCATTTCCTGAACCGGTTTTGCTAATTTAAGTAAACGAAGAATATTCGTAATAGCACTACGACTCTTAGATACTCGTTCTGCAATGTCATCCTGTTTCATGTGAAACTCTTCAATCAACTTTTGATAAGCCTGTGCTTCTTCAATTGGATTCAAGTCTTCTCTTTGAATATTTTCAATTAATCCAATCTCTAAAATTTCCTGATCGGTATAATCTTTTACAACAACAGGAACTTCTTTGAGTCCGGCTTTCATAGATGCTCTCCAACGACGTTCACCAGAAACAAGGAGATAGTAGTTGTCACGCTTGGTAACAATCAATGGTTCAATGACACCATGCTGGGTAATGGAATCTGCTAATTCCTGTAAAGCATCTTCATTGAATTGTTTTCTTGGCTGTTCTTTATTAATCTCAATATCTTTGATCTTCAATGTCATCTCTGTAGGAACTTCTTTGATTACTTCCTTGATGACTTCTTTGGTCTCTATATTTTGTGACTTACTGCCTGCCTTTTTTCTTGTCTGTGTAGTATTGACACCTAACATGGTATCAAGTCCATTGCCTAATCCTTTTCTTGGCATGTTGTGATTCCTCCTATAATTGTTAAAGATTGTTTTGTCTCGTATTAATTAATTCTGAATTATCTACTTTGTTAATTATATATCAAATTGTATTTGCACATATTGTAATGGAATCTATTATAGATTGCAACCAAATTTACATGTATGAAAGCATTTTCAGCAAATATCATTATAGCACAGAAATAGAATGTTTCACGTGAAACATTCTATTTCTATTCTTTTATATATCATAAGTAATGTGTTAACCAAAATAAAGATATATGTAATTCTCATATTTGATAAGATGGATTATCGTAATATAGATCTGTAATAAGGTATCAAAAAGATTAAGCCTTGTTATAAATCTGTATTACTTTGGTAATTGTATTACATGTAGAAATATCTATACATAAATGTTAGTGATTACTTCATCTGCTAACATACGATATGCTTCTGCACCAGCAGAACGAGAATCATAAGAAGTGATTGGAAGTCCATGACTTGGTGCCTCCGCTAAACGAACATTTCTTGGAATGATTGTCTTATATACATTCTGGTTGAGATTTTCTTTGACATTCTCTACAACCTGTAAGGAAAGATTCGTTCGGGAATCATACATCGTAAAGACAACTCCCTCAATCTTCAAATCCTTATTCAACTTCTGTTGAATCAATTCAATCGTATAGATTAACTGGGATAATCCATCCAATGCAAAAAATTCACACTGGATTGGAACTAATACAGTATTAGCAGCTGTCATAGAATTAATGGTCAACATTCCCAATGCAGGAGGACAGTCAATGATCACATAATCAAACTTGTCCTGAATCTTACGGAGTTGATTCTTGATGATATATTGCATATCCGGTTCTCCAATAAATTCAACTTCCGCACCAGCAAGATAACGATTCGATGGAAGAATATTCAAACCCGGAATTACATTGATCAACATTGCTTCACCAATATTACAGTTATCGCACATAACATCGTATATGGTGTATTCCAATTCGTCTTTGTTGATTCCAAAACCAGTCGTCAAATGTCCCTGTGGGTCCATGTCAACTGCTAACGTCTTGAATCCTTTCTCTGCCAGACATGCAGCTAGATTGATCGAAGTAGTGGTCTTACCAACGCCACCTTTCTGATTCGCAACTGCTATAATTCTTCCCATTTGTATACTTCCTTTACTCATTAAAATTCATTTACGCTCGGTGAATATTGTAACACAAATTGATCGAATAGGAAAGACGACATCTAGTAAAATGAATTCTTCGAAACCACTAATTGTAGATTCATACCCTTGCACAGCGTAAGTGAAACGGACGTATGTGTCAAACGGACGCAACGGCCTAGAAAAATTGGTTCCAAGCCGGGGCCGTTTGCACTTAATTGCTCCAGTAGCGGATGCTAAATTCGTGCTCCGCACTCATTAAGCACCGACAGTCGCAAATACCCCTCTTTGGAATCCAAATTTTTCTCTCCGAAGCTGGGGTTGGCACAATGCACGATCATTAGCATATACGCTGTGCAAGAGTAAAACAGGAGAATGTTTCACGTGAAACATTCTCCTGGTGAAAAGCTTTATTTGTCAGAATGTGCATATACGATTCGCCCATCACAGATTGTGTATTGAACTTCTCCAGAAAGGGTTTCTCCCAAGAAAGGAGAGTTCGATGCCTTTGATACAAAGGAATCATAGGTGTGTGGTTTGTCATTGAAGATAACAAGATCGGCTGGACCATTTTCTTCAATGTAGCCACAATCCAAATGATACATAGTGGCAGGATTGATTGTCATTTTCTCAATCAATTCTGAATAAGTAAGATGTCCCGGTTTTACCAGATTCGTAATTCCAAGTGAGAGAGAAGTCTCTAATCCGATAATTCCGCTTGGTGCTTCTGTGATTGGTTTGGACTTTTCCTCTGCACTATGTGGGGCATGATCTGTTGCAATAATATCAATTGTGTTATCTTTTAGACCCTGAATGATTGCTAACCGATCCTGCTCAGTCCGAAGAGGTGGATTCATCTTAGCCATCGTTCCATGTTGAATCGCTGCCTGTTCATTTAATGAAAAATGATGAGGTGTTGCTTCTGCATGAATGGAAATAGATTGTGCAATATCCATTGGAATGATCTGGGTAAGAGATGTGTTCTTATCCTCTGCATCGGATATATCAGTAAGATCTTCTTTTGATCGTGGAAGAGGAAGAACAAAATGATGCTTCTCAATCTGTTCCATCTTTGCTTGACGAACTAATTCCACACCTTCTTTACTGCTGATATGTTGAATGTTGATCGGAGCATCTAACTCTGTGGCAAGATTCAGATCCCGATAGATCATATCAATTTCTGCTCCTCGGGGAGATCCTTCTATCTCGTAATAAGCAGAAGCTTCACCATGATTAATTCCGTTGTTGGTGATCAGATTCGCATTTTCTTCATGAAAACTGAGAGGTACTTGCAGTTCCTTTGCTTTCTTCATGGCAGTAATTACCATATTCTCATTCATCATTGGAATTCCGTCGTCCGTGAATCCAATGGCACCTTTGTCTTTCAATAAATCCATATCTGTAAGCTCTTGTCCCTGAAGTCCTTTGGTAATGGAAGCACAGGAGAGTACATGAATGTCTGTCTCAGCACCTTTGCCTAATACATATTCTAATGTGTCGACATTATCAATCGTTGGTTTGGTATTCGCCATCATGACAACAGTAGTGAATCCACCTTTGGCAGCGGCTTTGGCACCTGTATAGATATCTTCCTTGTAGGTGAATCCAGGATCGCGAAAATGTACATGTACATCGACAAGTCCTGGTGCAATCATCATATTATCGGCATAGATCACTTGTAAATTCTGACGTTCTTCTTCGGATAAATCCATCTCCATAATGAAAGAATCAATCTTCTTAATCTTCTTATCTTCAATCAATATGTCATAGATTCCATTCCGGCCAGAGCGGGGATCTATCACATAACCATTCTTAATTAATAACATATGGTAGTTACTCCTTTCGTGAAAATCATTTACTATTCACTCAATTATGGTAAAAAAATAAATATGTGCATATAGTTGCTTGCATATCTGAATTTGCTATATACTAGAAAATAGTTGTATAATAGATAACAAGATTCATGCAATATATGTAGAATAACGGAATCAGACAGAAGCATAGATCTATATGTCTGATTCTATGCTGTATAGGTTTTAGTATACATGGGATTGAAACAAAAAACAAGAAGTAAGAGACAACCAATTATAAAGAGAAGGGCAGTAACAATGAGTAAAAAAAATTATGAAGATCTTCCATTATCATTAGCATTTTTTGATGGAGTACCGGTATTATTTTTCAGTATGGCAATGATTATATTAGCAATGCATGTACATAATATGTGTTTTATAGTGGGCGCAGTTATGATCAGTCTTGCTGGACTTGGAAAAGTAATCTGGAAGATCGTTATAGCAGCAACGAAGAAGGACTATGATCTGCTTAACAAACAGCTCCGGGTGGTTATGCCAATTGGATTTGTATTGTTGATCGCAGGGATTGTTACAGAACTAAATGAAAAGCAGATAAAGTTAGTACAGCAAAGAATATGTTCCTTCCCGGCAATCGTATTCTTTACTATTACAATTGTAGGAATGGTGCTTATGAGCGTGTTTGCATTTACTTTAGATTCGACCAAAAAAAGATCGCATTGGATCGAACAGATTACCAATGCGATCGCGCAGGGATGTCTCCTGCTTGGTATATTCAGTTGATTATAATTACATCTGTTCCGGACACTGGATACCTAACAGATCTAATGCATCCTTTAAGGTGCGTTTGGTCATATCTACTAACTTCGCTCTGGCATTACGAAGTGCTGCATTCTCTACATTAACCCGGTCTGCATTGTAGAAACGGGAGAAGGACTGTGCAACATCCATTGCAAAACGTGCAACAACACAAGGCTCATACTTCTCAGCTGCATCTTTGACAACCTGTGGAAAACGATTAATCTCTTTCAACAGGGCAATGGCTTCTTCATCTAACAATAAGCTATAATCAATTGCAGCATCTGCATTATAATCAATGCCTCGTAATATGCTGGCGCAACGGCAGTAAGTATATTGTACATAAGGGCCTGTCTCACCATCAAAGTTCAATACTTTATCCCATTTGAAAGATACATCTTTGATTCTCTGGTTATACAGATCATGGAAGAGAATTGCTCCGACACCGACGATCTTGGCAACCTCGTCCTTATTCTCTAAGTCTGGATTCTTCTCTGCAATAACGCCCTTTACTTTATCAATTGCTTCTAACAGAATATCTTCAGCGTAAATGATATTACCACTTCTAGTAGAGAGCTTAGCACCTTCTAAGCTTACCAATCCATAAGGAATATGAACTAAAGAATCCTTTGCCCAGTCATTACCTAGTAATTCGACTACTTTGAATACCTGTGCAAAGTGAAGCTTCTGTTCCTGTCCGGTTACATACAGACATTTATCAAAGTTCCAACGCTGCTTACGATAGAAGATAGCTGCCAGATCACGGGTTGCATAGATGGAACTTCCGTCTTTCTTCATGATCAGACATGGCGGCATATCATATTCTTCTAAGTTGACGATCTGTGCACCCTGGCTTTCCTCTAATAAGTTCGCATCTTGTAGGCGCTTTACTACATCTGCAGTCTTGTCACGATAGAAACTTTCTCCAAGATAATGATCGAATTCCATACCGAGAAGGGCATATGTTCCTTTGTATTCCTTCAAGCTGATGTCGACAAACCATTTCCAGATATCTAAGGCTTCTTCATTGCCATGCTCCATCTTTGTAAACCATGCTCTTGCCTGGTCGTTCAGACTGTCGTCTTTGTCTGCTTCTTCATGGAACTTTACATACAGACGCATCAATTCGGCGACACCATCTTTCTCAACAGCTTCTTTGCTTCCCCATGCCTTATAAGCTACGATCAGCTTTCCAAACTGAGTACCCCAGTCACCCAAATGATTGATACGTTCTACGTTATAGCCTAACTTACTGTAGATCTTGTACAAAGAATTACCAATGATCGTAGTACGAAGATGTCCAACATGAAAGTTCTTAGCTACATTTGGAGAAGAGTAGTCAATACAAATGGTCTTACCCTCACCCATTGTAGAAGAACCAAAGTTATCCACATCTGCGGTTTCAATCATGGTCTTTACAAACAGGTCTTTCTTGATAAAGAAGTTAAGGTAAGCACCTTTCACTTCTAACTTATCTAAGATGTCAACATCACCAATCTTTTCTGCAATCTCTACGGCAATCATTGGTGGTGCTTTGCGTAATGTCTTCGCTAACTGGAAACATGGAAAAGCGTAATCGCCCATGTCTGCTTTTGGAGGAATCTCCAAAATATCAGATACCATTGCTTTGTCTAAATTAGCTGCGGTTGAAATTAAGTCAATAATCTGATCTCTCATTATATTTGTACCTTTCTTATATATTATTAAATAATTAGTTGTGTGAAATTAAATATTAGCGACAATTCAGAAAAAGGAATGTGAAAATCCTGCAATTAATCCTGTGAACATTGTCAATCTATTCTATTAAACACAGATAATATTCTTTGGAAGCTTATGGGTTACTTTTTAATGGGAAAGGAGAATCTCACGTTTGTTCCAGAGATTAAATCTCCTTCAATCTGTAACTTGCCATCTAACTGGTAAATGGTTTCATGCAATTTGTGAAGACCGGAGTACCAGGCAGAACGTTCCAGATAATCTTCCGGAATTCCAACACCATTATCATTCACATAAACATCAATCAAACGGCTGCTGATAAAAATCTTAGCCGTTACGCGGTTCGCATTGGAATGTTTGAATACATTATCTAATATCTCCCGAAGCATCCGAATTAAACGGATGGAGATAAATGGTGGCAGATTCAATTCATGTTCTGTACAGTCACAGGATGAATCAATCATGCATTCCGGGTGTTCTCTCTTATAATCATCAAACAGTTTATTGATCTGATCCCAGATTGGCTGTTTGGTATCTATATTATAATTCAAGCGGTCTAATATATGGTCTAAGGAAGTAATGACATCTTCCTGAGAATGATGGACTTCCTCAAGTGTTATCTTGGCTCTTCCAATATCAGAGTGAAGCAGCCATTTCAACACATCTAATTTATTCAGACAAGAGGTTAGTTCCTGTCTGACATTCTGATCTAATGTATTAGCATATTGATAATGTTCATAATCCTCTAACTGCAACATAGTGTAGTTATGGGATGTCTTCGTTTCCGTGTCTTCGGTCTCGATAAATTCAATGCCGGAATCCGTATCTTCTTCTGTTGACGAGTCGTTATGATTGCTGCCGACTAATACGGTGTGAATGCATTTGCTCGCCTGGGACAGCATTTCTACCTGTTCCTTGTAGAATTGGATATCCTGTTCTAACTCCGATATGCGCTTTTGCAGGCGTTCTCTGGCATCTTCTAAGTCCTTGATCTGCAGAGCAATCTGTTTGCCCTTTGTTACAGTATTGCCGTTATCATTGGCAATCGGTGAGAATACGTTACGTCTGGTATCAATATGATATGTGTACAGATCTCTCGTCTTTTCTAACGTCTCAATCTGCACCTCTAATTCAAACAATTCTGTCTTCAGACTCTGTACAAGTTCTAGATTGCTGACGTAAGTCTTATTGAAGTATTCCAATGTCTTGGAGTTTGCTTCCTCTATGATATTAAATGGATTCCTTTCATCATTGGTCATGTAATATCTCCATACATTCTTCTAGAAATAATAGTCGTCATCCCGTTTGCGTCTTCTGCGATAGGTTCTTCTTCTACGGTTACGCTTGATCTTGCGAACCAAAGCAGCAAATAACAGATAAAGCAGTAATACAGCTAACAACGCACCAATTACAATGCCAATCCGCAGAGCAATCTTACCAATTGTTTTCCACATAGAGGAAGATTGTTTGGAATTGTCATCCTGTGCCATCTGGGTAGATAGAAGAGGAGTGGTACTGGTGATTGGAGTGGAACCGATCTGTTCTCCATTATAAGTAAATGTGATCTCACCTAATACATCATCCTGTGCCTTATCATAAAATGTTACATTTCTCTCAATCTGTGTTGTATCAACAGACTTATTGAGGAGAAGTGCATAATCGGTATCCACAGATAAGTCGATCATATCATGATCTAAACTTGTGTAATAGTTATTCAAAATGGCATTATCTGTAGAGGTACCGCTTTCTTCGGATTCAAATGAAAAATCGGCTAATGGACGATAGTAAGTGTAGTTATTGAAACAGTAATTGTATAATGCTTTGGAGTCGGAATAAGCATACTTGGCACCGTCACAATCCATGATCACACAGATAAGCTCTAAGCCATCTTTTTTCGCAAAGGTCATAAGGGTGTTGTTGGCCTTCATGGTATATCCGGTCTTACCACCTTCACAATATTCATAGTAATAAGGTTCTGCCGGATTGATCATCTTGTTACCATTCCATAATGGTCTGGTCTCTTCTGTTAAATTCGTTGCAGGAACGGTATAATTAAGAGTGCCTGCAATCTCACGGAAAGTCTCATTTTTCAAGGCTTCTTTCGTGATCAATGCCATATCATAGGCGGTTGTATAATGATCTTCATCATGGAGACCATTTGGAGTGACAAAATGTGTATTCTTACAGCCAATTTCGGCAGCACGTTCGTTCATCAATTTGGCGAAGGATTCAATGTCACCTGCTACGTATTCTGCAAGGGCATAAGCACATTCATTTGCAGACTTAACCATAGTAGCATATACGAGATCTTTGACTGTGACTTGTTCTCCAACATCTAATCCAATCAATGTACTGTCACGCTCTACACCCCAGATGGCGTTCTCAGACATTGTAACGGTTGCGTTGAAATCTACGTTATGTTCTAAAGCAATTAATACGGTCAGAATCTTGGTAATACTGGCAGGATATTTCTTCTCCTGCGAATTCTTCTCATATAATACCTGTCCAGATGCAGCATCCATAACAATGGCAGCATTGGCAACCAGATCAGGTGCTCTTGTAGGATCATCTGGATATTCCGTTGTTTCCGGATGTTCCGTGGACACTTCCTCTGTAACCTCCGTTGCAGAAACCGGCAAACATATTGTCAGTGACAGCAACAATGCCAAGAAAATGGCAAGCTTTTTCTTCATTCTGTTCCTACTCCTTTATATCGATAAACATAATTATAACTATTTTATTATATCTGAAACAAGGTGTCAACCTTTTCACTCTGTTCACCCTTGCACAGCGTAAGTGAAGACGGACGGACTTTGTGCAAGGGTGAAAGGGAAGAAATATAGGTTGCGAAAAAGTGAAATCATAAATATAATAAGAGATAATAGATTCATTACAGACAATCTAATAAAGGGGTGAGTGTATGACAGATTTGGAAAAGCGGATTATGGACAGGCGACCTATATTCTGTAAGGAATGCGGGGGAAAGTTATTCTATCAGGCAGGTGGAAGCTACAAGTGCGAAGATTGTGGAGCAGAGGAATATGATGACTTTGGTAAGATCAAGATGTATCTTGAGGCACATGGGCCATCTCCGGCAACATTTATATCAGAGGATACCGGGGTTCCACTAGAGATCATCAATCTGTTTTTGAAGAATGGAAGATTAGAGATCCCGGAGGGAAGTAAGTTCTACATTAAATGTGAACGGTGCGGATGTGCGCTCCGGTTTGGAAGATATTGCCCAAGTTGTACGAAAGAGCTGGTAGGGCAGTTGCACGGAGCCATGTTTGAGCAGATGGGTGAGAAACCTAAGGGGGATGTAGAGAAGAAGAAAGAGAAGATGCATTTTCTAGATAATGCAGGAAAGAAAGGCAGAAAGTGAGGACAGACCATGCGGTTAAGAAATGTACCGGGTTCAAGAGATATGATTGCAGAGAGCCCATTTACAATAAAGGATGAGACAGAGTGGAAAGGAAGATGGAACGAGGTATTTGATAATGATCATCCAATCCACATTGAGATCGGTATGGGTAAGGGACAATTCATTATGACCTTGGCGAAGGAACACCCGGAGATTAACTATGTGGGAATTGAAAAATATTCATCCGTGTTAGTGAGAGCATTGGAAAAGCAGCAGGAGATGGAACTGCCAAACATCAAGTTCATTCGTATGGAAGCAGAGAACATTGCGGAAGTATTTGCACCGGACGAGGTGGCAAGAATTTACCTGAATTTCTCCGATCCATGGCCAAAGGATCGGCATGCAAAGCGGCGTCTTACGTCAGTACAATTCTTGCAAAGATATGAGAATATCCTACAAAAGGATGGACATTTGATCTTTAAGACCGATAACCGGGATCTGTTTGATTTTTCTTTGGAACAGGTGGAAGAAGCAGAGCATTGGATCTTATTGAATCATACCTTTGATCTGCATCATTCCGAGTATGTGGAGGGGAATGTGATGACAGAGTATGAGCAGCGTTTTGTGGAGAAAGGAAATGCAATCTGCCGGATGGAGATTATGCAGAAAGCACCGGAATAGACATCAAAGCATAAGATAATAGTAAAGAGTAGAAAGCAGTCAGATATGAAAAAAGTGAATTGTACGCTTACAGGCAAGTTATACGAGGTGAAGCGGCAGTATCCGGTATTTGGTGAATTTTCAAAGCGAATGCATCAGGTGAAGAAAGAGCTTAACAAGGAGAATCCCTGCAAACCACATTGTTAGTGTGGTTGCAGGGATTTGTCATTATTCAGAATAAGATTGTTTGATCAATTCTTTCTGTTTTTCATGGGATTGATCTAGCATCTCCATAAAATGATCAAATAATTCGGTGCTTTGTGTAACGTGATGTTTTAGTAATTCTTTTGTCTGGTCTGCATCCGAATTGTGCCACATGGCACGCACTTCTTCCTCTGTGGAATATGGCATATGACTTCTTGCAATGGAAGGTGTAAATGTTCCATTGGCATCTTCAAAGCATACACTTGTATATTGCATGTCACATGCTTTCGTGTCATCTTCATATGAGGAGTAGTGATCGATTGTATAGTTAATCTCATCCTTTACCTGATTCTCGTATCTGGCATCGCTCATCATATGGCGTATGACAGCAGCGTCTATACGGATACTGCACTGACCAACAGCTCCAAAATTACTGCCTACCTGATTCATGCTATTGTTATAACCAAGATAGACATCAGATTGATTCGAAGCAGTCTCCATATCGTCTAAACGGAAAGTCACATTTGGATATTGTGCACATAACGTATTGTAATAATCCAGAACTGGATCAGTAGAAGTCTGGACATTAAATGAAGTATTCTTTGTGGAACTGCTTTTGGATAACTCGTATATATTTGTGTTAGAAGTAATATTTGATATGTTCATTCTATACCTCCGTGGAAATGGGATTTTTGTTACAAATGTACTATAATAGTATTATCGGTTTATTATGATATAAAATATAGTTTATTTTCGTATCAGACAATTTTTCCATCCTCAATATAAATAATACGATCACTATATTCTGCCATATTTTTATCATGTGTTACCATCAGGATTGTTTTGTTCATATTTTTTAATAAAAGAAGATATTCCATTAATGCAGTAGAGTTCTTTCTATCCAGAGCACCGGTTGGTTCATCGGCTAAGATTAGGGGGTTATCGGAAACCATTGCTCTGGCAATGGCAACACGTTGTTGTTGTCCTCCCGATAACTGATACGGATAATTTTTAAGATACTCTGCAATGTTTAATTTCTCTGCGACTTCTTCTATACGGTTTTTTCGTAATTTGAATTTCATGTTTTTTGCAAGCAGAGGAACTTCAATGTTTTCGTAAACAGAGTAATTACGCATTAATTCATAATTTTGAAAAATGAAACTGATATTGTTCCTGCGTGCCAGATTTAGTTGTTTTGTAGTCATTCCATTGATCTTTGAACCATTTAATTCATATTCTCCGTCATCAAAAAAATCCATCAGACCAATACAATTAAGAAGTGTACTTTTACCGGAACCGGATTCTCCCATAATAGCTACAAATTCTCCCGGTTTAACATCAAAAGAGACTCCTTTTAATGCTTCTACGACACAATCTTTTGTAATATAATTTTTCTTCAAATTAGTAATCTTAATCAAAACGTTCTCCTTTCAGTAGGTTGCAGGGACTCATTCGATTCACTACAATATAGGATAATATAGCAGATATAATTACAAGAATAAGCAATATAAGCAGTATCACAAAATAAACAATGTATTTATAATTATCCAGCGTAAATGACTGCATAGTCATATTTGATAAAAGTATAAAAGAAATGCAGCCGGCAAATATAAATTTGATTAAATTGATTATTACCATAAGAAGAAATATGTCCTTGTTAGAAAAACCATTTGCATATAAAATACCAATATCGTGTGAATCTCCAAGCCAGGATAATACGGATAAAATGGTGATGATTGTAATGACAGTGATCATCATAAAACAGACGAGAACTATACTAAATTGAAATTCCTGATTATTTTCTTTTAATATATGTCGTTCTGCTTGTGACATGGATAGGATATCAATATAAATATTGTTGTCTTGTGCGCTCTTTTCAATATTTGATATGTCCGTTTTTGCATTTTTTTCACATAGATAGACGTTATTAATGTATAAAGTACATTCTTCACCTGTATAATCGGATAGATTAATAGGCTCAATAATATAGCAATTTAAAGGAACAGGCTGTACATCATTATTCAATAATTCACTTTGTACCCATTCAGAATTTTCTGCAATGATACTAGTTACAATAAATTTTTTATTAGAAGAATTTGCAGTCAATACATCACCAATATGTATCCATTTTGATAAGGAAGCTCCAATCGCAATCTCTATATATCCGTTATCCCGTATAGAAAGATCAATGGGGTTACCATCCATATCATGGATGCCAACGGAATTTAATAAAGAACAGTCACCGATTAATGTAGGAATCATAAGTTCATCAGGAAGTTGTGGGTTTATCAGGTCGGGACACATTTGCTGCATTTGAGTGATTGTATGGGAATCGAAATTGTTTGTTAGATTTTCACTTGTAGTCCAATATACCCCTATTGGATATTTCTTTCTCTGCTCAATAAGAAAATCTCTATAATTTTCATAATATTTGTCGTATGCAAATGATATATATTTGGATTCTATCTTATATATATTATTATGATTAGAACCAAGCACATGTCTTTCATTCAGTATGTTTGAAACGGAATATAAAAAGGTATAAAAAGTTCCATAAAAAACTAAAATACCAGCCAACATTAGTAAAACAGATATTATAAAGAAACGTAATTTATTAAAAATACGGAGCATACATAAATAGATAAGATTTTGAAATTTCATAATAATCTCCATTCATTTCAGGATTATAGCCGCGCGGTTATTCCCTCTTTCAGTAATAGATAAATTGGTCTTACACAAATTAGAAGAAGAGAAAAAAGGAAAATACCACAATAGATAATGGCAATATCAAAAGAAAAAAATAAATGATATTCTTCCATTAAATTTTTTTGAAAAGTGTGTAATAAAAGTAAACAAATCAAAAATATAAGGCTGCTAACTAAAACAATTGATAAAATGGATCTGATCAAACAAAAAAGCAATTGACCATTTGAATATCCAAATGCCCGGCGTATCTTCATTTCATGAATTCTTTGGGTGAGCCAGAATCGAATTACGATAGACAGGCATATAAAACAAAAAAGAAAAATGATCGCACAATATTCAGCTTCGTTTCGAAAAGGAACAGAGGAGGAGAGATAAGAGCTGCTATCCCGTGCTGCAATTTCTTTTTTTATTTTATAAGAAGGAAGCAGATATTGCGTATAGATTTCATCAACATCTGACTGGTCACTCTCTAATGTAATGGTGATTCCTGCTTTTCCATTATCCAAAAGAGATTGTTCTAGATTTGATCCAAGGCAATCTAAATAAAGAACAATAGAGTCATCGAAAATGGAACTTGTTTCGGAGCCTAAAATACCAATTACCTGATAGGGTTGACCAAATAACTTGTAATATAAATGATTATTTTTTTTATATGCATATTTTACGTCGTTTTTGCCAATCAGAATAATCGGTGTGCCAGCCTCTAACATAGAGGAATCTGCATATTGCCCTGAAAGAAGGGGATATTTTTCTTTATAAGAAGAAACAATAACCGTACAGATTCTGGAGGCTTGACATGCATTATCATATGCCATAACCCATGGAATTTTGATATTGCAATTTAGATCAGAAGTAAGGTTTGGAATATCTTTTTTCGATTGGATCGCTGTACTCAGATTTATAGTATATTTGTAATCGTATCGATTGGTATCGTGGGATTCATTCAGAATGTTTCGGAATATTAGTATGCCGAATTGTGAGGCCAGCATAGATATGACCAGACAGGTGATCATTGCGATACCGGATATCCGATAACGGGTACATTCTATTTTAATGGATTGTAACCAATGTATCATAAGCACTTTCTCCTATGCATAAGCAAATAACTATTCAGAACTATGCAAATGCAATCGTTCTGAATAGTTGTATGTTAATTTGCCATCATTTGTTTTAACTCATTTTTATCTTGTTTCTTTTGTAAATATTGTTCCCATTTTGTTAATTTCTGTTGTATCCATGCCTCCGAAGTTGCGATCGTTCCGGGAATTGCAGTCTCGGATATATAGCATTCGCTGACTCCTGAAAAATTTAATAAAACAGACGAATCACAGGTCTTGTCGATTGTAATAGATTTTAAAAGATCTTCTCCTTTGGCATCTTTCGTTATGGTCAAAGTAATTTCACCATCTTCTATATAGTACGAATATAGAAGTTTGCTTTCTTTTGTGCAATCGACCTTAAGGGATTCTATTCCATTCATATATGGAGTATCTTTTTCATAGGAGCCAGACCAACCGGTATAATTTACCCAATCGGAACTTGCCAAATATAAATATAAAAGACAGCCAATAATCAGTGTGAAACAAAAAATAGATAATATTTTTTTCTTAAAGGTACTCATACTTATTTAAGTTCAAGAGTAAGGCTATTTCCAATTGGTCGATATGAATCATCTTTTAAATTATGATAGCTTACAAATCGATTGCCACCATTGGAAGATAAAAATTTTGAGATATACCCCAAATCTTGTCCGGATGTGCTGTTCTTTGCCGTATTATTTTTGTAAGAAAAAATACCGACATATGCAATAACATCTGTTGCTCCATTAGAATCTGTTGTTGCACCAGCATTACTGTCTTTGACACCGGTTAATGTATAATTCATTGTATAAGATCCTTTTTTTACGCTATTAGATTTGGCAAAGGCACATATTGCTGTAGATAATATAAGGCTGCAAATTAAAATTACTGAAAATGTTTTTTTCATAATGTGATCCTCCTTAAATAACTATTTCTGATACTTTTCTCTTGCGGATTTTGGTTCCTTTGGCTGATAACAGTATTTTGGTGATGTAGCACATACCGCCTGTTTTGCTGCCTGTTTTCCGATTACAGCAAGTAAGTGTGATAATTGTTTCATGGATGTTTCCCTCCTCTCTTTGGTTATGGTATTTGTTCATGAATGTGACTGTGAGCGATGCTCACTATGTATTGTTAATACTGCTATGCTCATCAATGAACAAGTCAGGGTACTTGCAGCATTGATCGAATGGAGAGAACATAACAGTACAACAATTGTAAATAAGATGGATAGGATAAAAATGTTTCTGCGATTTCTTTTTATCTGATCCATTGTGAGTGGTTTGTTTGGATGTTCTACAGGAGCATATTGATAAATTAATACATAATAAACAATCTGAAGAAATCCAATCACTATATAAAAATGGGGAAAATATGTAAGAGCATTGCCAAACCCAATCGACAAAAGATAGGTGAATAATGTCATTATAGTGCAACCTAATCTGGTGGATGCATGATAGCCTCCTGTATAGCGACGTATGAAAAAATAGGACGCTATATGCAGAAGGGTTCCGGTCATCTGATGCAGGAGTGCTCCTAATATCAAAAGTAGAAAGGTTTGTTCCATAGAGTAGATTAGAGTATCATATCCATATTGGCAAATTTCCCATTCTTGTTCCGGTATCTGTTGTTGACGCACTAAAAAATCAGCTATCTTACAGGAAAGAAAATGACTCATAAATTAAGTCCCCCTTTTTCTGTCATGATAACTGATTTCTTATATATTACAACAGGGTTGGCACGCTTTGTAGGATTTTAGGCACACTTTGTAGAATCCGGTAGAATTATGGTGGTTACAAAGTAAGAATCCATCTCGTATTGTTGATAAATACCATCAAGTGACTGCACAATCTTACGGACGCTTTTGACACCCAATCCATGCTGTTTCTTGTCCGTTTTGTTTGTAAGAAGAGAGGGATTTGTGGCTAATACCGAGGTTTCAATATAATTCTTGATGGTTATATAACACATTCCTTTGTTCTGTTGAAGCTGTAGGAGAATCTTTCGGTTATCGGTATTCTGTCTACATTCGGCTTCAATGGCATTGTCGAGGAGATTAGACAAAATGATACCAAGATTCAGCTCTAGAGATGTGTCTATAGTTCCACTAATATTAACATAATACATAATATTGAGTTTTTTACATTGCTCAGATTTCTCATTTAATACATGATTGAGGATGTTGCTGCTTGTATATACATATGTAGTATGAGACAATTGTTTTTGTGTGACATCAGTTATATAAGACTTAGCTTCTGCAAGATGGTTCTGCTCTAAAAGTCCTTGTAGGATTGAAAAGTGTCTTGTTAAGTCATGTTGAAGGATCCGGTTATTATCGTATAGTTCTGTGATTCGGTTTAACATGACTTCTTCTTCCTGTAGACGGGAGAGTAGTTTGGTATTTTCTAATTCTTTCTGATGCTGCAAGTTCATTTGATAGACACAGATGGTAACTGCAACACCGATGGCACAGATACCAATGGTTACAATTAGAAGCTGGGTTTCTTGTGATATAGTGAGGTTTCCTGTTTTGGTAATATTAATGAGAACCGAGCAGGAGAATAGAATTCCGGCAAATAAAAAGGCTGCGATTAGACAGAATTGATATGTAATAGATTGTTTTCGTAATAATGTAGATGCTATAAATAGAAAGATAAAAAATACAATCTTGTGAAGAAGTAATAAAAATAGGCGGGGTACACCCAGTGAACACAATTGTTCAATACTTATCTGTGTAATAGAGACAATACTATAAGTTACAAACATGTTTGAAAATGTAAGGAGTATAAGAAAAATCAGGGATACGAAGATTTTGCGGCTGATCGATCTGTTCAAAAGAAAAATCGAAAAGAGAAAACAAATCGTAAATATAATACTATCCTGTATTACAGAGTCTGTTGTGCTATCCTGCAAATAACCTAAAACAGCAATAAATACAATGGTAATTGCTGCAAATATTTTGTTATTGGTAATGCGGGTATTTCTTCCTAATGTAAAAGTAACGAAGAGAATGCCATATGCAGCATCTAAGTAATTTGCAATATATTCCGCAAGTTTATATATGAATTCCATGAACAAACCTCTCTAATTGTCTTGAATATTGTAACTTGATCTCATCAATACGGTCTCTGCTGACCGGCAGAAGTTTCTTATCATCTAAGAGTACTCCTTTAGAAGAAAGCCGGTAGATGTAGCGGACATTGACTAAATAACCGACATGAACACGGACAAAGCCATAGTCTGTCAGGCGTTTATCGTAATCGGACATCTTCGCTCGGATGTGATATACGCCGTTGGTCGTATAGATATCTAAGTAATGCCGGCTGCTTTCTATATAGATAATATCTGTGATCTGGCATTTGATCGTAGAGGAACCATTCCTGATATCAAAGAGGAAGGTCTCATTTGCCAGTTTGGCAGTCAGGGCAGGTATGGCTTCTGCAAGCTCTTCCTGCAAATGCGACTTACGAATGAAGCGGAAAGGACTGCATTTCACTGCTTCGAATACCATGTTGTCATGATTGGTGACAAACAGGATTGGAAGAAGTGGATATTGGTTAGATAATGTGTTGGCAACTGTAATGCCGTCGCCTTCCGGCATATCAATATCTAACAAGAGTACATCGGGGGTATCTTTTTTAAAAGAATCCAATAAATCATGTGGATTATCAAATTCTTGTATTACAAAGTCCATCTGCAATGTAGCAGCGATATTATTCAATATATCAGTAATCTGTTTTCGGTCTCTTGATTGATCATCACAAACAGTTATATGCATGTGGTATCTCCTTGTAGTATTATGTAACTAAATTAATTTGATTTATACTTTTCATTATACCAAAGCAAAACAGGAATGCAAGAAGCAATTGCTACATAAATATTAAGAGCATTGCCCTTTTGTTGTAATTCCGATTGAGATATGATACAATAATCATTAATTATCGTTAATTGAAAGAGATGGAGAAGAACATGCAGTTTCGACCATGTATTGATATACATAATGGACAGGTAAAGCAGATTGTTGGAGGCTCTTTGTTAGATGCCGGTAATCAGGCAACGGAGAACTTCGTAGCAACGCAGGATGCCGCATTTTATGCGGATTTGTACCGTAAGACGGGAATCCGGGGTGGTCATATTATTCTGCTTAACAAGGCAGGAACGGAATATTACGAGGCAGATGTAGAACAGGCACGTCTTGCACTCCATACATATCCGGGTGGACTACAGATCGGTGGAGGAATTACGGCAGAGAATGCAGGTGAATTTCTTAATATGGGTGCAAGCCATGTGATCGTGACATCTTATGTATTCCGGGATGGACAGGTGGATTATGAACAGCTGCAGGCACTATACAAGGCAGTTGGGAAAGAACACCTGGTATTAGACTTAAGCTGCCGCAAGAAGGATGGAAGATATTATATTGTGACAGACCGCTGGCAGAAGTTCACGAATGAGGTTGTCTGCAAAGAGACGATAGAGAAGTTACAGGAATATGCGGATGAATTCCTGATTCATGCAGTGGATGTGGAAGGGAAAGCGAATGGTGTAGAGGAAGAATTAGTGGCTATGCTTTCCGAAGAGGCAGATATTCCGATCACTTATGCGGGCGGTGTGGGATCATACGAAGATATTGAGACGATCCGGACACTTGGCAAGGGGAGACTGAATGTGACAATTGGAAGTGCACTTGACTTATTCGGGGGTTCTTTGAATTATGATAAAGTGCTTTCTATGATGGACAAAGGATAAATAGAAAGTAGGGATAGATAGGAATGGATAGGAATCATGAAGAATAAGATATGGAATTTTGTAACAGATAAGTATGTGTATGTAGTTACCTTTGTGATCGCACTTTGTATGATGATGGGTGCATGGATCATAGGAGAGATCGGACCATTTGGCGGCAAATGCCTGGTGGTCGTAGATGGAGTACATCAGTATCTTCCGTTTTTCTCGGATTATCAGGAGAAGTTGAAGACATTAGATACCTTACAGTATACAATGGATGTGGGTCTTGGCAATAATTTTGTGTCACTTTGGTCGTATTATCTGTCGAGCCCATTTAACCTTATTGTTTTGTTATGCGCAAAGTCGCATTTGCCGATGGCACTCAATCTGATCATATCGGCTAAGATTATATTAGCTGCAGTTAGTTTTGCTTATTTTCTGATGCATGCCGGCAAACGTCCAAGGAAGAATCCGGGAATTATTGCATTTTCACTGTTTTATGCATTTAGCAGTTATGTGGTAGGATATTATTGGAATCTGATGTGGTTAGATTGTATCTTTATCTTCCCGATCATTATTCTTGGGATGGAGAAGATGTTTACAAAGAACGACAGCAGAATGTATATGCTGGCATTGTTGTATAGCTTTGTATGTAACTATTATATCAGCTTTATGATATGCCTGTTTCTGGTGTTGTGGTTCTTTGTGCAGCGGTTTCGTGGAATCAAGGATTTCTTTGTGAAAGGAATCCGGTTTGCGATCGCATCGATCACCGCAGCGCTGATGAGTGCAGTCGTCCTGATACCGGCCTATATGGGAATCATGACAACGGCCTCTGCGGATTTTACATTTCCGGAATGGAATTTCTATGGATCGTTTGCAGATACATTGCGTTCCCACCTGTTCTGTTCTGAGGTTATGACGAATCAGGTAGGCGATGCCGGAACGAACCTGTATTGCGGTATCTTTACGATATTGTTAGCATTTATGTTCTTCTGTATGAGGAAGATCTCCTTAGAGAAGAAAGTAAAATACGGTATTTTGCTGGTATTATTTGTAGTCAGTTTCAATAACGAACTGCTCAATTATATCTGGCATGGTTTCCATAATCAGTATGGAATCCCGAACCGGTTTGCATTTTTGTATATCTTTGTATTGCTGATCATGGCATATGAAGTATATCTGAAACGGAGACAGATCCGCTTATATATGGTAGTAGTCGGATATATGCTCAGTATGTTGTTTGTGATCTTCTGCTATTACAATGCGGAGACCGTATATGAGAACCGCACATATATTCTGACTGCCGCGTTGCTTACGGTGTATCTGATCTTATTTACACTGTATATCAAGGTGCCGGCAAAACGGGCTTTATTTGAATATGTACTTGTCTTTGTTGCCATTGTTGAGATGGCGGCGAATGGATTGTTTGGGTTCGGGCAGGTAGGAAGTTCCGACCCGGAATATTATTATGGAGATACCGATACCTTTGAGACTTTGAAGAGCCGGGTAGAGGAGAACGATCCGGGATTATATCGTTCGGATATCCTAGAGCCGATCTTAGTGGATGAGGCGACCTGGTATAACTTAAAGAGTGTGGGAATCTTCGGATCTACCGTTCGGGGAGAGCTGGTAGACATTATGGGGAAACTCGGATTCTATACGGGTGCTAACGAATACCTGTATTACGGAGCCACTCCGGTAACGAATGCACTGCTTGGTGTGAAGTATGTATATACCAGAGATACGGATTTCGTGAATGTCGATATGGATTACTATGATCAGGAAGGTAAGTTTTCTGTTTATAAGAATAACAAAACCCTGCCAATTGGATATATGGTGAAGGAAGATATCTTAGATTATGATACAGAGGATAATGGACCATTTACCGTACAGAATGAATTATGTGGTGCTTTATCCGGCGTGGAGCCGATCTTTGTCTCAATCTATGATGACATGCAGTTAGAGACTTACGGAACGAATGTTAATGTGGAATTAACAGAGGGATTCAATGCGAATTACACCAATGGAAGTGCGAGTGCAAGGGCAGATATGATCTTTACGATTCCGAGAGATATGGATTTCTATGTGAACTGCCGGGGCAGTAATGTACACAAGATTGCATTGCGGATCGATGGTAAGGAAGTAGCATTTGACCGGTATCAGGGACAGATCTTCCGGGTTGGTAATGTGAAGGCAGGACAGACGGTAGATGTGCAGTTTGTACTAAATGACGGCGAGAATATGAGTGGATCACTATACTGCTATCCGATGGAATTCTTACCGGAACAGTTTGACCAGTTCTATGAGAATCTGGCAGATGAGACATTAGATGTGACCAGCTTCAAGGATTCGAAGATAGAAGGTAATCTTCATGTAAAAGAAGATGGTGTGTTTATGACATCCATTCCGTATGATGACGGATGGACCATTTATGCAAATGGCGAGAAGCTAGATAACCTGGTTGTGTTAGAGGGATTCTTAGGTGCAGAATTACCAGCAGGTGATTATGAGATTAAGATGGTATATCATTGTCCGGGATTACTGCGAGGATTGATTGCTACGCTGCTTGGTATTTTATCATTTTACATGATATATAGAATGGAACAGAAGTGGAAAGAGAAAAGGATGAGAAAGGAGACTGTATCATATGAAGTAGAGAGTCAGGGTAATGTATAAGGGAAAGAGAAAAAAGATAACATTTTAGGAAACGGGGGTTATGTATTATGGAAAAGAGTAAAGGATTGTCTAGATTAAAGGCAATTTACTTCTTGTTGGTAGGAATTTTGGTAATTGCAGTTGTGGCAGGAACGTCGATCATCTTGAAGAAGATGGGAGCGAGTGATGCCAGAAACACGGTAATGATATTAGCGGTAATCGTGATCGTGCTGACGCTCGGAATCTCGGCGGTTATGCTGAAGTTCATGCAGGATGAGGAGAAGCAGTCTGCAGTGAAGAGTGATAAGTATAAGAAATTATTCCTGAATCTGCCGGTTGGTTTTGCACAGGCACAGATTCTCCGGGATCCCCAGTCTGGACGTAATATGGGATACCGGATCAGTGATGCGAATGAGACATTTGGAAGATTATTTGACTTAGATATTTCCGATTATTATGACAAAGTGATCTCAGAGAGCCGGGTGGAAGTATTACAGGATATCAATGCCTGGTTTGAGGCATATAACAATTCCGGTACGAAGCAGGGCGAGTTGTTAGCCGTTGAGATTACCATGGAACGCCTTAACAAAGTATTCAACATTGTTATGTACAAGTCGGAAGCAGACTATATCAATATGGTAGTCATTGATATTACGGAGCAGAAAGAGACAGAGAATAAGTTGTCAAAGGCGATCAAAGATGCGAATGCAGCTTATAAGACACAGTCGGAATTCCTTGCAAACATGTCGCATGAGATCCGTACACCGATCAATGGAATTCTCGGTATGTTACAGCTTACCTTAATGGCGGATGATCTGCAGGCAGATTACCGGGATAACTTAACAACAGCAAAGAATTGCGCAGATACCTTATTGCGTCTGATCAATGATATCTTAGACATCTCGAAGTTAGAGGCAGGCAAGTATAATCTGCGCGAGGAGAATTTTGATATTAAGGCGATTATCGAAGAGACCGTTGCAGCCCAGATTCCAATTGCCAATGGCAAGGGTCTTGGATTAGACTGTACATTTGGCAGCAATATTCCAAAGTTAGTACGTGGTGACGGACAGAGAATCCAGCAGGTACTTAACTGTATGCTTTCAAATGCGATCAAGTTCACCAATGAGGGTGGTGTCCGGGTGAAGGTTGCCTGTTTAGATGACGGAATGGATAAAGTGAAGCTGCGTATCGCAGTAGCCGATTCCGGTATTGGTATCTCAGATGAGGATAAGAACAAGCTGTTTATCCGGTTCTCACAGGTAGATTCTTCCGATACCCGTAAATACGGCGGTTCCGGTCTTGGTCTGGTTATTACCAAACAGATCGTAGAATTGATGGGTGGTAATATTACGGTACAGAGTAAGGAAGGACTTGGTTCTACTTTCATTGTGGAAGTACCACTTAAGTTAATTAAGGCAGCGGATGTGGAAGTAGAGGAGAGTGCAGCAACCGAAGAAGAACCAGCGGTATTCTCATTAGCAGGACATTCCAGAGCGAGAATCTTAGTGGCAGAGGATGAGCCGGTTAACCAGCAGGTAATTGGTAAGCTGCTTGGTATGGCAGGTTACTCTTATGACATTGCTGAGAATGGAGAAAAGGCAGTCGAGTTATTCAAACAGAAAGAATATCAGGCAGCATTATTTGATGTACAGATGCCGGTTATGGATGGTCTTGCTGCGACACAGGAGATCCGTGCGATCGAGCTTCGGGAAAACCGTAAGCGTCTTCCGATCATTGCAGTAACGGCAAGAGCGATGTTTGGAGATAAGGAGCGTATCTTAGAGGCGAAGTTAGATGATTATATCGCAAAGCCATATAATCTGAATGATGTGGTTGAGACCTTGAATAAGTACGTGGACAAAGAATAATAGCAGAGTGACTTGCAAATTAATATAGGAAGATAGAAAGAGCTGTGATGAGTGAATATGTTGTCATATTCCGAAGTCACAGCTCTTTTTTGCTTTGCAATAAATTTGCGAATATTATATATGAAAAGAATAATTATGAATATAAATTCATAAGTTTGACCATTTGTTCATAAAGTTATGAAATAATTACCCTATTTATGACTTTTTTGGTCAAAATTATGACCGAAAAAGGGCAGAAACTGGAAAATTATGCATTTTTGGTCATAATTATAGACAAGAGAAAATCAAGTGATTATAATAGCAAAAAATCATAAAGGAGGGTACAAATGATAAACGCAATCTGTTATGTTTTCATATCAATATTACTGATAAGAGCAGTGTATACGGATGTATTATGGGGCAGGATTGAAAACTGGGTAGTGGGAATCGGAATGGCTGGAGGTATGACATATCTTGTTATGACGAAAGGATCAACGGGTATGTGGAATGCTGGTAAGCATGTGTTCCTGTTCGGTCTTGTGCTATATGTGTTGTACTGGATAAGAGGACTTGGAGCAGGAGATGTTAAGCTGTTGGTCATGGCGGGAATGTGGATGCCACAATATAGTTTTCCGATGGCTGCGGGAGCATTTTTCATAGGAGCAGGGATTGCATGTGGTCGAATGCTGATCCGGTGGATTCGCAGACAGAAGGTGTATATCCGGGGAGAGACGATTCCATTTGCAGTTCCGATCGCATGCAGTTTTGCAGGATGTCTTGTGTTAGGAGGGCGGGTATGATTCGGATTGGTGTAATGGATGAAGAAGAAGGATATGTTGGTAAATTAGCGGCATATCTCAACCGTGTCAATAAGGGAACGATACAGTGTTGTGCATTTACAGAAAAAGACGGGTTATTAGCAGGATTGAAGGAGCACAGATGGGACGTATTACTATCAACAGATAGAGCGTTCATAGAAGGGATTCAGGCGGAAGATAACCGTGTTTGTGGTATCTGGCTGACAGGGCAGGAACATGTATCGGTGGACAGGATATATTGCATTTATCGATTTCAGAGTGGAGCGTCCATTGCAGAGGAATTGAATCGTATTCTGCATCGGGAAGGGCTGCATAGATCCGGTAATTGCAAGGTGATCGCAGTCTATTCGCCGGTTGGCAGGTGTGGTAAGACGACAATGCTGCTTGATCATGTCAGGAACCAGGCGGGACAACAGTGGTTATATATCGGTATGGAGGATTATGGGGAGGTGGACAAAGAGCCGGGGGATGAGCTGCTATATTACATAAAGGAGCGACGCAGCGAGAGGGTGATTGAGAAGATAGAGATTTGCGATGGGATCATGGCCTCGCCATTTTCTCCATTTGACAGCAAGACCATCAACCGGGAGGATGCCGTATGGCTGGTGGAAGTATTGAAACAACAGACAAGATATCAGGGCGTATGGCTGGATATTGGCACTGGGGTACTGCAACAGATCGAAGTACTCACAGTGTTTGACAAAGTTATTGTGCCGTATCTGTCTGAGGCGATAGCGCTTGAGAAAAAGGAACATTTTATTGAGCTGGTAAAAGCATATGGGTTAGAGGAATGGCTCGAACAGGTATATTTTCTGGATATGCAGGATGCGGACAGGCTGTCATCTATTGTGGAATCAGGAGGTGGGATATGAATCAGGTGATCTGGCAGGAGAAAGAACAATTGCGGCGTGAGTTATATGTGCAATTCAATCAATGTGGAGAATTAAGTGATGAACAGATGGAAGATATGATCGAAGAAAAGGTGTTGGAACTTAGCCGGAACCGGTATATCTCCATTGCAGAACGACAACAGATCAAAGAGGAGTTATTTAATGTCTTCCGAAAGTTAGATGTATTGTCTGAGCTGTTAGAAAATGATGAGATCTCGGAGATTATGGTAAATGGAGAACAAAATATCTTTATTGAAAAGCAGGGAAAGATCTATCAGGTGCCGGAGCAGTTTGCATCGGAAGAGAGACTTCGCAATGTGATCCAGCAGATTGTGAGCAGCTGTAACCGGATTGTCAATGAGACAGTGCCGATCGTGGATGCCAGACTTCAAGATGGCTCCCGTGTGAATGTGGTGCTTCCGCCGGTTGCCTTGGATGGTGCGGTTATGACGATTCGGAAATTTCCAAAAGAATTCTTTACTATGGCGAAATTAGTACACATGGAATCCATTACGAAAGATGCAGCGGTGTTTTTAGAGAAGTTAGTGAAAGCAAGATATAACATCTTCATAAGCGGAGGAACCGGAAGCGGCAAGACCACATTTTTAAATGTATTAAGCAATTATATTCCGTCTGACGAGAGAGTGATCACGATTGAAGATTCCGCTGAATTACAGATCAAAGGAATTCCCAATCTGGTGCGATTAGAGACAAGGAATGCCAATGTAGAAGGGGAAAATGCAATTACCATGTCTGACCTGATTAAAGCGGCATTGCGGATGCGCCCGACCCGGATCATTGTTGGAGAAGTCAGAGATCAGGCGGCAATGGATATGGCGAATAGTATGCTGACCGGTCATGACGGGAGCATCAGTACAGGTCATGGTAACTCCGCAGAAGAGATGATGCTCCGGCTCGTGACAATGATCCTTATGGGCTATGATATGCCGGTATTGGCGATCAAACAGCAGTTAGCGGCAGCAATTGATATTGTTGTTCATCTGGGCAGACTGCGGGATAACAGCAGGCGGGTACTTGAGATCAGTGAAGTGGCGGGAGTCACCGATGGTGAGATTGTACTGCGTCCCATTTATCGTTTTCATGAGACATCAAATGGAAAAGGGAAGGTTGTTGGAAGTCTGCAACGGGAACAGAATCTGTTACATACGGAAAAATTGTTGATGAGTGGAATATGGGAGGAAAGTCTGGATGACCAAAAGGAATTATGAACAGTACCGGTTTGGTATAACAGACTGGATAGAATACATGATACGGGTTAGCGGGATGACCGGTGTGATCGGTTATCTGTTCTATGATTCGGCAAAAGCGGTTGTTATGGCAATACCGATCGGGCTCTGGCAATACCGCAGTCAGAAACGGCACAAGACAAAGGAACAGAAACAGCGGATTGCCATGCAGTTTGGTACATTGATGGAAGGACTGGTGACTTCACTTACCGCAGGATATTCTTTGGAGCATGCCTTTTTGGAAGCAGGGAAAGATCTTTCTTTCGTCTATGCAGAAGAAACAGAGATTCTGGAAGAATTAGAGTGGATCTTATCTGGAATTGACCGCAATATTCCCATTGAGGATCTGTTAAAGGACTTCGGGGAACGAAGTGGAAGTGAAGATATCCGAAATTTTGCTAATGTGATCCGTGCGGCCAAGAGAAGTGGTGGTAACCTGATCCACATCATACAAAAGACGGTACATAGTATTACCAACAAGATGGCAGTGGAAGAAGAGATTGCGACGATGATCGCGGCAAAGAAATTAGAGCAGAAGATCATGTTTATTATGCCGTATGGAATATTGGGATATTTGCGGCTGACAAATGGAGAATTTCTGACGGTCTTATACCATAACGGGATTGGTGTGTGTCTGATGACTGTTTTCTTAATTGGTATTTATCTAGCCGGAATCTGGGCAGAAAGGATTATGGATATACAGATATGAGAGTTGTGAATATAGGAGTGTATGTTGTAATCCTTGCAGGAATTGTCCTGTGGTATCTCGATCATAAAAAGGTTTGGGAGAATCCGGTTGGAAAAGGGATTGCAGCATATCCGGTTCTTTTAGGCATTCTGTTTATAGCTAATAGTGCGAGTTTTGTTATGACCTTTGTGGAAAACCGGGAAGAACAACGCATCATGCGACAGGGATATGCCGGGGATGAGATATCGGTAACGGTCAGGCTGGAAAGGGATGATGTAACAGAAGAATATAGATTGCCGGTAAGACCAAGGCAGTACGACAGCAAAGAGACCAGGCAGTTGATGGAGCAGGCATTTGAAGAGTTACAGGCTCATATGAAAGGAGAGAATTCTTCCTATGAACGGATCTCAACAGATCTTAATCTGGAGCTGGATTATGAACAATATCCATTTGATGTATCGGTAGAGCTGGAAGATTATTCTTTAGTTGATGAGACAGGAAGAATACATAACAGCGAAGAAGAGTTAGAGGCATCCGGCTTTGACCAGAAGGAGATAGAACAAGGAATTTCAACTGCGGTTAAAATTACATTGTCGTATGGTGAGATCACACAGGATAGAACTTATCCCTTAACGATCGTGTTGCAGGAGCAGGAACCGGTAGAGAGAACATTTGCAGCAGCAAAGAAGAAATTAACGACATTAGAACAGCAAAAGGCAGGCGAAGAAAGTTTTGAATTGCCGGACATGGTAGAAGGCGTCCGGGTGATGCGTACCAATGACCGCGGAATCGGCCCGTTACAGATATTGCTTTTCGGAGGTCTTCTCATGGGATTCGCAGTTGTATGGGATAAGGAACAGAAACGGCAACAGATCCGGCGGCGGCAACAGCAGTTATTACGGAGTTATCCGTGGTTTGTGAATGAGATGGTATTGATGTTAGGTGCCGGTATGCAGGTTCGGCATATTTTCTCACAGATGCTTTCGGAATATCAAAACATGCAAACAGAAGATGACAGAATACCGCTTATAAAGGAATTAATGGTTGCGGATCAGGCATTTCATCTGGGAATGCCCGAAGAACAGATCTATTATCAGCTGGGAAGAAGATTGGGATTATCCTGTTACACCAAATTGATGACACTATTGGAGCAGAATGTAGTAAAAGGTTCAAGAGGATTAAAGGATATCTTTGAACAGGAAGAGCAGGCGGCATTAGAAGAGAGAAAGAATCTGGCAAAGAAACTTGGAGAAGAAGCCGGAACCAAGCTATTAGGCCCGATGATCGTGCTTTTACTGATCGTTATGTTTATGATTCTGGTGCCGGCATTTATGAGCTTTTGAAGGGAGGTGAGGAGTATGGTAGAACGTGACCGATCGTTATCTGCATTTGTGGAAGACGAATCCGGTATGGGTGTGGTAGAGATCATTCTGATCATCGTGGTTCTCATTGCGCTTGTAGTGATCTTCAAGCAGCAGATTACCACACTGGTAAATAATATCTGGAAGTCCATTAATAAAAATGCAAAAACAATCTATTCGTAACCCGTTGATCACCGCAAAAAAGATGTCACAAAGAAGCAAATGAATTGGGAGGTGCACTATGAAAAACAAAGGACAGACAACCGTATTTTTCTCATTGATGATCAGCGTACTGCTTCTTTTTACTTTGACTGCACTCGAAGTAGGAAGAATCTATATGAGCAAAGTGAAAGTTCAGGCAGTGGTTCATAGTGCGCAGACCAGCATATTAGCAGATTACAACCGGGAATTGTTTGAGCGGTATCATTTGTTATTCTACGATCCGACTTATGGAACAGGAAGTATGGCAGTTGCAGAAGAAAAAATATCGGACTATATGGAGGAATCGTTGAATGGAGGAGGTACCACATTATATGAATACCGGGTGGAGGATGTCGCATTGACGAATGTATCCACAATCATGGATGAGGATATGAAGCAGTTAAAGGAACAGATCCGGCAATATGAAAAAACAGCAGGTGTGATTCAAAAGGCGAAGGATATCTGGAATAAGACGGCAGAAGGTGCAGATGACCGGAAGAGAGCAGAGGAGGAGACAGAGCGGAATGGGAAGGAGATTCCGCAGATGGCTTCTACGAAGCAAGACACCGCAGTGGATCATACAGAATCCGAAGGAGAAGAGGAGGTAGATGATCCAAGGGAGACATTACAGGAATCTCTAAAATCGGGAATTCTGGCATATGTATTGCCGGCAAATATATCGGTTTCAAAGAGCAAGAGAGATTATTCAGATTCTCCATCAAACCAGTATACATTCTTTGGGCAGACAGATACAGAAATTGATTTTTCAGACATTACAAAAATGAAAACACGATTGCGGAGCACATCTGATTGGCTGCAGATCAATCCGGTCGATCAGTTCGTGTTTGCGGATTATACAAATGTACATTTTTCCAATCTTGTGCATGAGAAAGAAAAGTGTGTTATGCCGTGTGAGACGGAATATATCATAGCCGGAAAAGATAATGATTATGCGAATGCCGAAGCTGTCGCAAAGCAGATTACCTGGCTGCGGATGCCGGTGAATTATGCATATCTTTTAAGCGATAATGCAAAGAAAAGCGAAGTACTTACTGTGGCAGCTGCCATTTGTACGGCAACGGGAACACCGGCATTTATGGAGGTGGTGAAATATCTTCTGCTTGGCTGTTGGGCATACGGAGAGTCGTTACATGAGGTGAAGCTGATCTATGCCGGAGAAAAAATCCCATACACAAAAAATGCCGCCAATTGGTATACCGACCTGAGAAGTCTGGCAGGAAACGGTACTGCAACGAATTGTGAGAATGGAATGGATTATGAGGATTATTTAATGATCCTGCTTGCAAAAGAAGCAAACAAAGAAATTGTGTATGCAAGAATGTTAGATGTGATAGAAAAAAATCTGCAGATGGATATGCCGGCATTCCGAATTACCGATCTGATCGGAAAGGCGACAATACAGGGAAAAGTTACAGTAAATCCGCTATTTGTTACAAGGGGGAATGGAGAACTGTATGAATATTATTTTGAAGAGCCGTTCTCTTATTGTGAATAATCTTTCTTATATAGTTCAAAGAGTCCTTATACAGAATGTCAGTATTTATTAAAATTCTAATAATTCTTTTTAATCTTCCCTCAAGCACGAACGTATTCTTGTATAAGGGCTGTTTGAACTATATAAGAGAGGATGTGATGATATGAAAACGCACAACAAGGGTTCGGTAACCGTAGAAGCCAGTCTGGTCGTGCCGCTGTTTCTATTTTTCTTATTCACTGTGGTTAAATTCTATGGAATGATTCTTGCGGAGGCAAGGATTCATCAGGCACTTGCGGAGGCAGCGGGATATACGGCACAGTACAGTTACTTAGAACAACAACTTAGGAAAGAGGAGCACCAATATATAGCTGGTAACGTAGGAATATTATTGTCTCAATTCCGGGATTATATCGGTGATGATGTATGGGTTGAGAATAATGTATCGGGTGGAAGAAACGGTATTGTCATATCTAAAAGAACAGATGTCGTAAATTCCAAAATATTCTATGCACAGGCCGATTATAGCTTTGGCATGGACATCCCCTTTTTGGGAACATATCGGATGCGAAGAACAAATGTGATCAAACAGAAAGCATTTTTAGGATTTGAACCGGGAGAGGAAGAAGATTGTTATGTGTTCATTACACCGAATCAGGAAGTGTATCACATGAGAAGAGATTGTACCCATCTGGAATTGAAGGTTCGGAAAACATCCGGTACGGCGGGATTATCTCCGTGCCGGTATTGTGGCAGAAGAAAGACAGGGAATTATTATATTGCAAAGGATGGCAGGGTGTATCACTGTAACCGGGATTGTAGTGGATTAAAGCGGACTGTTTCAAGGGTACGAAAAAAAGAAGTACCAGGATTAGGTCCCTGTCAAAGATGTGGGAGGTAAGTTGGGAAATGATATACAACAGACAGAGGAAAAACAGGGGAAGTATCGTAGTAGAAATGACCTTATTGATGCCGATTTTCCTGCTATGTGTATTTTTATATATTACAGCATTTCTCTATTATGTGGAGGCGGCAGAGCAGATGTATCTTACATCGGCTGCATTATATCGGGAATCAGTTTTAACTACAGATGATGCTGGGGAGAATGAGGTTTCCATTTACAAGAGAGGTGGGACAAGTGTTGCAACAGTAGAGAAATCGGAAAGATATGCGGATGTTAACGTGGAACTTAGGAAAGATGCCGGTAATCCAATTCAGAATCTAAGGAGGTGGCAAAGTATTGCAGATGCAGTTGATAAAAGAGGGGATTCATAGTTATCTTGTGATTCCAAGAGAGACAGAACAAGAGGAAACGTATGAGAATCAGTTATTTCAGTATCATAACGTACCATATTTTCTATCGTATGAGATCAGAACCATGAACGGACATGGCAGTCTGTACTATCGCTTACAATGGCACACAAGTTTATATTCAGTAATGGGGCATCTTCCATTTACATACGAACGGGTGTATCGCATGGTGGAATCGGTGATAGACGCTATATGTGAATTAGATGATTACTTATTAGAACCCGATGGAATTGTGTGGGATAGCAGGGCGGTTTTTATGGATGTAGAGACGGGCGGTCTGCAATTTTGTTATTATCCGGATCGGGATGTTTCCCAAGGGGAACTTCGGGATCTTATTACAGAGTGGTTACAGTATATCGACAAAAAGCAGGATGACATTGTGTTGTTGGTAATGGGATTTTATGATGTGGTGACGGAACAGGAAATGACAAAAGAGGCACTTGTAGGATTCCGGGAAAAGATGAAAAGACATCAGAGGGGGAGTCGTGATTGTTTATCTGAACAAAGGAAAGAGGAAAGGGTATCCGGTGAGGGGATAGTAATAACAGAGCAGGAAGATTCGTATCCGTCTGAAAAAGAAAATGTCCCTAAAGAGTCAAGCAAAGCACGACGAGAAAAAGGAAATGAATTAAAGATATGGAATAAACAAAGAAGTCATAAGCCGCGGCTTTTGTTCCTTGTGACGGGCATAGTTGCATTAGCAGATCTGGTATTGCTTATAGGATGGATTGCCGGTGTGCTTTCCTATGTGTATATGAGATATCTGTTGATTGGAATTGTACTGCTTGTGGGTCTGGTAATAGGGTTGCTACCGGATAAGGAGAAGGAATCTGTAGATGAGATTATGCAGGAATATCTACAGCGTAATAATGAACGTGTTAAGATACGATCTGACAGATTGCAGGAAAAACCAGATCGAACAGAGCAAGGAACACAGGAAATCCGCATGGATAAGGAGAATGCTTCCCGGATAGGGGAAACGACGCTATTGTCCCAAGTGGATGAAATGGCAGACACAGATAATCATCTTGTTGCAGAACATACAAATAAGATTCTGCATCTGGAATCGTTGGAAAAAGATCGTTACCCTGCAATTACATTACAAAATGGAACGGTTGTAATCGGGAGCATGGCAGAAGGCTGCACATATGTATTAAAGGAATGCGGAATCAGCCGGTTACATGCAAAAATTATGGAAAAAGCAGATGGTATATATCTGTTGGATCTTAATTCTACAAATGGAACTTGTTTGAATGGAGAGCCGATTGAAGCAGGCAAAGATTACAAAATAGAAGAAGGCGACCTAGTCGCCTTCGCAAAGTGTGAATATTATGTTGTATTGGTGTGAGAAGAAGGATGTATAGTATGCTTATTTACTCGTCCTCCAGATATAATACCGGACTGTATTCATCATAGCATTGAATTACGGAGATAATCCAGTCGGCTAATATTTCTGCTTCCGGATTTTCGTTAAAGTATTGTACATTTGTTTCGTGATATAGGTCAACTTTAGTTTCGATACCATCCTTATATCCATATGCACACCAATGTTTAGAACCCTTATAAGTACAGTCCCATAAGATGTAACGATCTTCATCTAATTGGTAACGGTCAGATATCAGCATCCTTTTTACTTTGAGATACTTTTCAAAGGCTTTGACAGGATTGATGGAGCCTGTTTTCCAGTAATCGCCTGTCCCGTGTTTGAAATCAACTAATTGATCATAGGAATGATATACATTTCCGTCCCTGTCAATTGCCCATGCATCAAAAATGTGGTCTTTTTCTATCTCCTGACTTTTGTAATTGTACTCACAGTATGTAAATATAATTTGCGGCATGCTGTTTCGCAAACATATGATAATTAAGCCAATTATCAACAAAATACAAAAAGCAAATAAAAATAATTTTCTTTTCTGCATTCTTTTATCTCCTCAAAAGTGGTTTAGCGATAATAATTCATTGTTTCATATCCATCATAATCCTGTATCACATCCACTATCCAATCAGCAATTCCCCGGGCATAAGGACTTTGGCTATAGTAGGTTGGTTCGATACGTTCAGACAATTCGATTATTTTTAGGTTGCCGTGCTCATCATAACAACATGCATACCAGAATATAAAATCCATCATACCGATACATGCTTCATCCGAAGTATATTGATATTCTCCGTATTGGTTTGCGTATAACATTTGTTGTACAAGGTTGTACTGTTTACATGTGATATCTTTGTTGGTCGTTCCCATTTTTTGAAATCGGTCAAGTAGATCAGTTTTGGTTCCATCCGGATTCATAAGATTTTCTACACATAGATCATTATCGTATATGTCGCTGCATCTATGATATACATTTCCTTCCTTGTCAATAACCCATAGGTGACGATTGTCTGTATACTGCAACACAGCAAACACGATTTCCGGCATGTTTTCGTCATAATTATTTTGTTTTGTGTTTTGATCTGTTTTATTTAATTGAAGAAAAGTATATGCTGCGAGACCGATCATGATTGCAAAGGTAACACAGAATGTAATTTTAAAATTTTTATTCATAAGGCATCTCCTTGCTTTATAAACTTATTTTAAAAGGAATGTCTGTGCATTACTTCAGTTTTCCATTTGAACGGACGGTTACATGCAGGTTCTTACTTAAGTTGTTGATCTTGTTAAGAACGCGTTTTTTAGAGGAGCCGGTCAGTGGATGTGGCTGGTAATCGTTGCAGGAAGAAGAACCTGATAATGAACAGGCAATGACTTTAGCATCTTTTTTCTTCTGAAGCTTGCCGTTTTTGATGTAGAATTTCTGTTGGAAGATCATGGTATCTTTATCTGCAGGATTCGTATTACCGCCGAAGCAGAAGTTGCCAAGGCTGTATACGATATAACGGCCTTTGTATTCTTCAATTCCCTGTAAGACATGAGGGTGATGTCCTAATACGAGAGTTGCACCTGCATTGATCGCACTGTGGGCGAGCGATTTCTGGTGCTGGTTCGGGTGGTATTCCCGTTCGATTCCCCAGTGGAAGCTGGTGATAATGATCTTGGCACGTTTCTTTTTTGCGGTTTTCACAGCGGTTGCTACGGTTGATGCAGAGGCACCCTGCAATTGACTGAAACCAAGAAATGCAATCTTGACGCCTTTCACTTTCTTGTAGACAATCGTGGAGTTGTAGCAGTATGGAATCTTATTCTTCTTAAGCGTTTTTGTCGTGTCCGTAAATCCCTGCCTGCCATAGTCCAGAGAGTGATTGTTGGCAAGGGTGACAACTTCAACAGAACCTTTTTTCAGAATCTTAGCATAAGAAGAAGGCCCTTTAAAAGCAAATGTCTTTGGGGAGCGGTTGGAGGAGGTTGTAAAGGTACCTTCTAAATTAACAATTGTGATATCATCCTTGGAAAAGACAGGTTTCACTTTTTTCAGAAAGTAAGCACTGCCGTGTTTGCGATAATAGGAATCGAAGGTATGGTGAATCGTTGGATCAATTCCTAATGTACAGTCTCCGGCAGCACTGATCGTAATCGTAGTTGTATTGCTGTTGGAATGATCTGTTTTTGTAGCCTGAACCGTCATTGGTAAAGCCAGTAACATGCAACAGAAAAGAAAACTTTGTAGTATCGTTGATTTTTTCATGGAAATCCCCCTTATTAGTGTTAGCTGATCGCAATTCTTGTTACATTTAAAAATACCACATTTCGTATGGCAGTTCAATGACAATTCCACAAAAAGGACAGGAAACCATTGTAAAAATACTCATTTTCCGTTATACTAAATGTGGTATTTTGGCGGACATACATGATCGATTTGGCAGAAAGGATAATGTATGAATAGCAGCGGGAGGTGAATCCGACGAAGATCAATATTTACTATGGCGGAAGAGGGGTTATGGAAGACCCTACAATATATGTACTGAATAAGATGACCGAAGTGTTAAAAGAACTTCGCGTTGAGGTGAATCGATATAATATATTTGAACATAAGAATGCAATTGCAACCCTTCCGGCAACTTTGAAAGAGGCAGATGGCGTCATTCTTGCGGCATCGGTGGAATGGTTTGGAATTGGTGGCTATATGCAACAGTTCTTAGATATGTGCTGGTTATATGCAGACAAAGAATTAATGAGGAATCTATATATGCTTCCTGTCGTTATGGCAACGACGTATGGAGAGAGGGACGCGGAATTAAGTCTGCTAAGAGCCTGGGAGACGTTAGGTGGTATTCCGGTTAATGGTGTGGTTGCTTATGTGGAGAACTTAGATGAGTTTGAAGCCAATGATGAATATAGCCGGATCATAGAAAAACGTGCGGAGGAATTGTATCGTGCTGTGCATCAGAGAACCAAAAGCCTGCCTACGAGTAATCTGGCAGTAAGAGCCAATCTGTTAAAGACGAAGACGATTGAGCTGACACCACAGGAGAGCGAGCAGTTATCAAAGTTTGTCAGTGATGAAACCTATGTAAAGCAACAGAAGGAAGACATCGAAGAGTTATCTGCAATGTTTAAAAAGATGCTGCAGGAAGATACGGAGCAGAGCGAACCGGAAGAAGAGAAGGAATCTGCAGAATCTGTCGATAGGGAGAGCGTAACAGCCAAAGAACAGCCGATCAATACGGCAGGGGATAAGATTGCGGCTGCGCTTATTCAGAGTTATCATCCGGAAGATGATTTTACGGCATCTTATGCGATCATTATCTCGGATGAGGATAAGATCTTACATGTGGAAGTAACACCGGAGCATGTGAAGACATTTTATGCGGCAACCGATGAAGCGGATGTGGTATTACGCACCACATCAAAGATGCTTCAGAATATCATAGAGAATAAGACCTCCTTCCAGAAAGGATTTATGGCGGGAGAGATATCTGCGAAGGGTAACTTTAAGACGCTTCGTATGTTGGATACGGTATTCCGTTTCGGATAACCGATCAGATGGGAAAGAGTGAATAGTATGTCATATATGGCACTTTATCGAAAGTGGAGGCCGGACGAATTTGAAGAGGTAAAAGGACAGGAACATGTTGTCACGACGTTGAAGAATCAGATCACCCATGACAGGGTAGGACATGCGTATCTGTTCTGTGGAACCAGAGGTACCGGTAAGACAACGGTTGCGAAGTTATTTGCAAAAGCTGTCAACTGTGAACATCCTTTGCCGGACGGCAGTCCATGTAACGAATGTGCGACCTGTAAGGCAATTCAGGCAGGCAGTTCGTTAAATGTAATTGAGATTGATGCTGCATCGAACAATGGTGTAGATAACATAAGAGATATCCGGGAAGAAGTACAGTATTCGCCGGCAGAAGGAAAATACAAAGTATATATTATAGACGAAGTGCATATGCTTTCCATTGGAGCATTTAATGCCTTACTTAAGACGTTAGAGGAACCGCCGTCCTATGTTATATTTATCTTGGCAACTACGGAGGCGCATAAGATTCCGATCACGATCCTGTCCCGCTGCCAGCGGTATGATTTCCGAAGGATCAGTTTAGAGACGATTTATGAGCGGTTGATGGAGCTGCTTGGAAGAGAAGGAATTGAGGCAGAAGAGAAGGCTGTCCGTTATGTTGCCAAGGCGGCAGACGGTTCCATGCGTGATGCACTCAGTCTGCTTGATCAGTGTATTGCATTTTACCTTGGACAGACACTAACATATGACAAGGTATTAGAGGTGCTTGGAGCGGTTGATATTGATGTGTTTAACCGTTTGATCATAGAGGTTGCCAAGGGGCAGACAATGGAGGCATTGAAGATCATAGATGAGATTATCTGGCAGGGAAGGGAGCTTTCCCAGTTTGTCACAGATTTTACCTGGTATATGCGTAATCTCATGATGGTTAAGGTATCGAATGAAGTCAATGATCAGTTGGATCTGTCTGCGGAGAACTTAGAGATCATGCGGCAGACGGCGCAGGATATTGAGTTAGATACCCTGATGCGTTATATACGGGTGTTCTCAGAGTTGTCGAATCAGATCCGGTATGCGACACAGAAGAGAGTATCGCTAGAGCTTGCGATTATCAAACTGACGACCCCGCAGATGGAATCGGGGATGGATTCGATCTTAGACCGGTTGCGTGTGTTGGAACGTAAAGTGGATGAGGGTGCGATGAATATATCACCGGAACAGCTTGCGGCATTATCAGCAAATGAAGATAGAAGATCAGAACCGGTAGAGGAACAGATCAATCGGGAAGAGATATTGAAGAAGGAATTGACTCCGGCACAGTATGAGGACATGAAGACAGTCATGGATAGTATCCATCAGATCCGCAGTACGCAGGAGTTGAGAGACCGGATTGGTCAGGGTACAATGAACCTGTTAGATATGGCAAGCATCAACTTAGGACATGATAAGAAGTCGATTGTTCTGTCTTTTGATGGTTCCCCGCAGGGACAGATGGCATTTCGTCAGTTTTCGAAGGAAGAACACCGTCTTGCTTTGCAGGACTTAGTGGGTGAATTGACCGGTAAGCAAGTAGACATCACCTGTCAGTCCAAGGATTCCATTGCGGAGCAGGATATCGGTAGTGTGAATCTTTCCAAGGTTAATTTTAGTATTGATGTGGAAGAGTAGAGTGAATGGTATAACTTATAAAGGAAGCGATCGGGATGCCTGATCGAATAAAGAATATGGTTTTGCAATAGAAGAAAAGAATTCATGATAAAGGAGGAAATGTAATGGCAAAGCGTGGAGGATTTCCAGGAGGAATGCCTGGTAACATGAATAATCTGATGAAGCAGGCACAGCG
>CACWQE010000010.1 GCA_902762905.1 uncultured Lachnospiraceae bacterium
CATTCAGTTTTCATTGTTCTTGTTGCTTCGTTGTTACTCATTAGCGCCGCAACAGTGATTATATTATCACAAGCATATCCCCTTGTCAACAACTTTTTTTAAAAATTTTCGACAAACTTCAAGTCGTGCAAAAAAGTCAGGAAACTCAAGGGGTGAAAGCTTGCTTGCAACCGTTTGAGTTCGCTGACTTTTTTATAGGACAGGTTGCTAGTCCGCAATCGAGATATCTGAAAGATATCGAGATTCGCACGACTTTCTATATGTATGAAAGTACCTCTGCTATATTCTGCACCCCAACTAATTTCATTCCAGGTACAGAATCTAAACTGTCGCAGTTGATCTTCGGCAAGATACACGTTGTAAATCCCAGCTTAGCGGCTTCCTTTACACGCTGTGCAGCCATAGACACCCCACGTACTTCCCCTGCTAATCCAACTTCACCAAATATAATCGTATGTGCATCCACCGGAGTATTCTTGAAACTTGAGACAAGTGCAACAATGATGCCCAGATCAATTGCCGGTTCATTTAATCTCATACCGCCTGCTAAATTCACATATGCATCATTACCAGCCAGCATCATACCTGCACGTTTCTCTAATACTGCCATTAACAAATTCACACGATTATAATCAATACCCACAGATGTTCTTCTTGGCAAATTAAAATTAGACTGACATACCAGTGCCTGTATCTCGATCAAAATGGGTCTGGTTCCCTCCATAGAGCATACCACTACAGATCCTGCTGCATCTAGTGGTCGTCCATTCAGCATAACCTGGGATGGATTCTCCACTTCATATAGACCATTATCCTTCATCTCAAAAACGCCAATCTCATTGGTAGAGCCAAAACGGTTCTTCACGCCTCGCAGAATGCGATATAAGGCATTTTTCTCACCTTCAAAATACAATACCGTGTCTACCATATGTTCCAGCGTTCTAGGGCCTGCTACCGTTCCTTCTTTGGTCACATGTCCAACAATAAAGATTGCAATTCCTAACTGTTTGGCAATCCGCATAAGTCTTCCAGTCACTTCTCTTACCTGTGAAACACTTCCCGCACCACTGGCAACCTCTTCTAAATACATTGTTTGTATTGAATCGATTACAACAACTTCCGGCATGATCTTCGTAATCCCGCCTTCAATTGCATCCAGATTTGTCTCGCATAACAGCAACATATCTTTGGTAAAACCACCTAACCGCTCTGCACGAATCTTAATCTGCTGTAATGATTCCTCACCAGATACATATAACACTTTATGTTCATCCGACGTTAGATTCCTGCATACCTGCAATAATAGTGTGGATTTTCCAATACCCGGATCACCACCAACCAGTGTTAACGACCCTTTTACAATTCCTCCTCCTAACACCCTGTCCAATTCTTTCATTCCTGTGCCAATACGTGTGTCTTCCGACGTAGTGACCTGTAAAATACTAGTAGGCGTTGCAGCCTCTGTTGTTCTTCCAGAATGCTGACCAACGCCTACAACTAACTTCTCTTCTACAAAAGTATTCCAATTCTTACATCCCGGACATTGTCCGAGCCACTTAGCCGATTCATATCCACACTCCTGGCAAAAATAGATCTGTTTTGCCTTAGCCATATAAATCCCCTTTATAACTTCTCAATCTTAATGGTAGAAACCTGTCCCGGATTCAATTCCACGCTCAAGTTCAGTTTACCGCCTAAGTTCGTCTTTACGGAACCTGCACTCGTACCATCAATTACTGTAACATACTCCTGTCCTGCCTCTAATTCCAATGTAATCTGAGAATCTTCTGTACCCTCTACCTGAAATTCAACTGTATTATCCGATGCATCAAATCCATGTACTGCGGTACCCGGAACTGACTCATACACAAAAGAACCATTCTTCTCAAGTTTTGTAATCTCTTTAAATGTCTTAACCTTATACTTATCCCCTTTGAAATCAAATCCATCCAACTTTGTCTTAGAATCTAATTCATAATTTCCAAAACTTAGAGTTCCGTTCTCTTCTTTAATCAGTTCGCTTACTACTGCCATCTCTTTATCCTCCTGTGCTTTGTTCTGATTCGCATATTTCTCTTGTGCGTCTTACCACAAAAGAAACCATTCACTGTGTCTATAGTATACAATATGTGGTATGTTTTTTCCAGTGAATTTTTAATTAATTACTCAACAACCTTAAATTTTACACCCGACTTCAAGATTGAGATCCGCACGGTCTGCCCACCACGGATATTTCCTGCCAACATCTCTTCTGCCATCTTGTCTTCAATTTCATTCTGAATCGCACGTTTGAGCGGACGGGCACCATATTTCTTATCATATCCTTTTTCAAAAATATAGTTCTTAACAGCTTCTCCGTACCGCAGTTCTATATCCAGCTGCTCCTTTACACGTTTTGCAAAATTGCGCAACAACAGATCTGCAATATCTTTGACCTCTTCTTTCGTCAACGCATGGAACACGATTGTATCATCAATACGGTTCAAAAACTCTGGTTTGAAAAGACGTTTCACTTCTTCCATAACACCATTTTTCATACTCTCATGTTCTTTCGCCTCAGATGAATCACTGGCAAATCCCAATTTCTTTGGCTCCATGATCCGTGAAGCACCAGCATTACTTGTCATAATGATAATTGTATTCTTAAAATCCACTTTACGTCCCTGCGCATCTGTCACATGTCCATCATCCAAGATCTGCAATAGCACATTGAAAATGTCGACATGTGCTTTTTCAATCTCATCAAACAAAATAACCGAATACGGATTCTTCCGAACCTGCTCGCTTAACTGTCCCCCCTCTTCAAAACCGACATATCCAGGAGGCGATCCAATCATTTTAGAAACGCTGTGTTTCTCCATATATTCAGACATGTCAACACGGATCAGATTCTTCTCATCCCCAAATACCGTCTCTGCTAATGCTTTCGATAACTCTGTCTTACCAACACCAGTTGGTCCTAAGAACAAGAAAGAACCAATTGGTCTCTTTGGATCTTTCAGCCCTACTCTGCCACGTTTAATTGCTTTTGCAACTGCTTCCACTGCTTCATTCTGTCCAATAACACGTTTGTGCAGTTCATCCTCTAAATGAAGCAGACGCTTAGACTCTTCTTCCTGCAAACGGCTTACAGGAATCTTTGTCCATTCAGATACAACCTGTGCTATATCCTCTTCATTTAATGTCAGATCCTGACTTTTGATTGCACTTTCATGTTTCTTCTTCAATTTATCTCGTTTTTCTTCCAACACTTTGATCGCTAATTTGGTCTCATGTGCCGTTTCCAGATCATTTTCCATAAAGGACTGATCTAATTCCTCATTGAGCACTGATAATTCTTTTTCGATCTGTTTCATCTGCGGCGTTACCTTAAATGCTGCCAAGCGTTTCTTTGCTGCCGCCTCATCCATCAGGTCAATTGCCTTATCTGGGAGAAAACGATCATTCAAATAACGGACAGATAATGTTACACATGCTCTTACTGCCTCTTCGCTGATTGTTAATCCATGATGATATTCATAAATCGGACGCAATCCCATAAGGATAGCCACTGCTTCATCACTCGTTGGTTCCTGCACCGTAACTGGCTGAAATCTTCGTTCTAATGCTGCATCCTTCTCAATATATTTGCGATACTCGGCTGTCGTTGTTGCACCGATCATTTGAATCTCTCCACGCGACAATGCCGGTTTCAATATATTCGATGCATCAATCGCTCCTTCTGCACCACCTGCACCAATCAATGTATGCAATTCATCCACAAATAAAATCACATTGCCCGCCTGTGTCACTTCGGCGATGAGTTTCTTAATTCTCTCTTCAAATTCTCCTCGATACTTTGAGCCTGCTACCATACCAGAAAGATCCAGAGATAATAATCGCTTGCCAAGTACAGTCTCTGGCACATCACCCGCAATGATCATTTGTGCAAGACCCTCTACAATTGCAGTCTTACCAACGCCCGGTTCACCAACCAGACAAGGATTGTTCTTCATACGTCTGCTTAAGATCTGTACGACGCGCTGCATCTCTGTTGATCTTCCTACAACCGGATCTAATTTACCTTCTTTCGCCAACTGCGTAAAATCTCTTGAATATTGATCTAATGTTGGTGTGCTTGACTTGCCCTTCTTATCCTTCGATTTCAGTGCATTCATCTCTGCTTTGACAATTGCCGGATCTAAGTTCATTGCTGCCAAGATATCTCCAAACATCTTAGGAATTGCAATATTCATTGCTGTCAACAAACGAAATGCCACACTATCCGGGTGTTTAATGATTGCAATCAGCAAATGTTCGGTTCCTACCTGCTGTGCTATAAATTTTATTGCCTCCTTGTCTGCTAATGCCAGAATATCCTGACATCTGTTTGAAAATTCTGCCTTACTCGCCAACGCCACATTCGTGTGTTCCATCATTAACTGGCTGGTGAGATTCTCCAACCGTTCTTCTTCTACTCCATTCTTGGTAAGTACGGCGTAAGCAATACCACTTTTCTCTTTCATCAAACCAAGAAGAAGATGTTCACTTCCTACATATTCCTGTTGTAATTGTAGTGCAACTTTCTTTGCATACTTCAGAGCATTATTTGCACTTTTAGTATAATTCTGTTTCATTGCATTCTCCAATCTATCTGTCTTTTTTCAAAAATCTTAAAGTTTGCGAAATGTTTCGCACTTTGCTCGCTTTTATATAATAAGTCCAAGAAAGGTCCGTTGCTCCACAACGCATAAGTATACAATGCCAAGCATCCACTTTCACGCATAGTGTTTGTACAACAGACCCCTCATTTGTATCATACCATTCTATTGTTCATCAATTGCTTTACCAATATCATGACGCATATATTTGTTCTCAAAGTCAATCCATTCTGTTGCCTTATAGGCATTCGCTCTTGCTGTTACAAGATCCTTACCCTTGGCTGTTACACCAAGCACACGGCCTCCATTGGTTACTACCTGACCATCTGCTAACTTGGTACCGGCATGAAATACATAGTAATTCTCCTGGTCTTTGAACTTCTCTAAACCACGGATTGGAAATCCCTTCTCATAAGATACCGGATATCCATCAGAAGCCAATACCACACATACAGCTGCATTGTCTTCAAACTGCAGATCAATCTGATCTAACGTGCCATCAATACATGCTTCCATAACGTCAATAATATCATTCTTCATTCTAGGAAGTACAACCTGTGCCTCCGGATCTCCGAACCGCGCATTATACTCTAATACCTTGGTTCCCTTTGGTGTGATCATAAGTCCGGTAAACAGAACACCTACAAAATCTCTTCCTTCTGCTTTCATAGCTGCCATGGTCTTCTTATAAATCTCTTCCTGGCAAAAGGCATCAATCTCTTCTGTATAGAATGGACTTGGAGAAAATGTTCCCATTCCTCCTGTATTGAGTCCCTGATCTCCATCTTTGGCTCTCTTATGATCCTGTGCAGAAGTCATTGTCTTGATTGTTGTTCCATCGCAAAATGCAAGTACAGATACTTCACGACCGGTCATAAACTCCTCAATTACCATCTTATTACCCGCATTACCAAAATGCTTATCTAACATGATCTCTTTCACACCGGCTTTGGCTTCCTCTAAATCATTGCAGATCAGCACCCCTTTTCCAAGAGCAAGACCATCCGCCTTTAATACAATCGGAAAATCTGCTGTCTCAAGGTATGCTAATGCCGCATCTGCATTATCGAATGTTTCATATGCCGCAGTCGGAATATCATATTTCTTCATCAGATCCTTAGAAAATGCCTTGGAACCCTCAATGATCGCCGCGTTCTTTCTCGGTCCAAACACCTTGATTCCCGCCTGTTCAAATGCATCCACACAACCTGCAACTAACGGATCATCTGGACCAACAATAACAAAATCAATTGCTTTCTCTTTTGCAAAAGCAACCAATTTATCAAAATCCATTACTGAAATATCCACACATTCTGCAAGTTCTGCAATACCAGCATTGCCTGGTGCTGCATATATCTTAGAAACACGTTTGCTCTTTGCAACACATGTTGCAATTGCATGCTCTCTTCCACCGCTTCCAATGATCAATACTTTCATGATTATCCTCCTGATTCCTTTGTATGTTCTTTATCGAACGACTACCCTGCCATCTACTACAACAATCCGGTCATTTGCAATATCATCAATTGCTTGTGGCAATAAGATCCACTCTGCCTGCTCCATAACTCTCTGCTGCAGAACCTTCGGTGTATCTCCCTCTTCCACCGCAACTGCTTTCTGTAAGATAATCGGACCTGTATCTGTTCCTTTATCCACAAAATGAACTGTAGCACCTACTACTTTGACACCACGCTGTAAGGCTGCTTCATGCACCTTCAGTCCATAAAAACCGGTTCCACAAAAAGACGGGATCAGTGATGGATGAATATTGATGATACGGTTCTCGTACCGATCGATCATCTCTGGTGGAATGACAACTAAATATCCAGCCAATACAATCAGATCTACCTTCAACGAATCCACTGTCTCAATCAATGCCTGATTAAATGCTTCCCGGCTCTCATAATCCTTCGGAGATACCACAATATCACGGATACCTGCCTTCTTCGCACGCTCTAACGCATATGCATTCTTATTATTACTGATAACTGCAACTAACTCTGTATTCGTAATTCTTCCAGAGTCTACCGCATCTATAATGGCCTGAAGGTTCGTTCCCCCTCCAGATACCATAACTGCTACTCTTAACATCTTTCATCCTCCAATGGCATGATGCGATTCTATATAAGGGTAACACCCTTCTCACCTGCTTCTACATGACCTACTACAAATGCATCCTCACCAGCAGCCTTCAAAGCTTCTACTGTCTTATCTGCATCTGCTGCATCTACAGCAAGCATCATACCAATACCCATATTATAAGTATTATACATCATTTGCTCTTCAATATTACCTGTCTTCGCCATTAACTTGAAAATGGCAGGAACTTCATAAGAATCCTTCTTAACAACGGCACGAACACCATCTGGAAGCATTCTAGGAATATTCTCGTAGAAACCGCCACCTGTAATGTGAGAACAACCCTTGATCGTAATTCCCGCATTCTTCACACTGCGAAGTGCTTTCACATAAATCTTCGTTGGAGCAATCAAAGCCTCCCCTAAAGTCTTACCAAGTTCATCATAATATGTATCCAATGACTCTTTCGTCATCTCGAATACTTTACGCACCAAGGAAAAACCATTACTGTGTACACCGCTGGATGCGATACCTACCAAAGTATCTCCCGGTTTGATATTCTCGCCTGTGATCAAATCTTTGCGTTCCACAACACCAACCGCAAAGCCACCAATATCATATTCATCCTCCGGCATAAGTCCAGGATGCTCTGCTGTCTCTCCACCGATCAATGCAGCACCTGACTGTAAACAGCCCTCAGCCACACCACCAACGATTGTTGCAATCTTCTCCGGATAGTTCTTGCCACACGCAATATAATCTAAGAAAAACAATGGTTCGCCACCTGCGCATGCAATATCATTGACGCACATTGCTACTGCATCAATACCAATGGTATCATGTTTATCCATTAAAAATGCCAGCTTAACCTTGGTTCCACATCCATCTGTACCAGATAATAATACCGGATCCTCCATCTCTTTGATCTTCTTAAGAGAAAATGCACCGGAAAATCCTCCAAGTCCACCAATTACCTCTTCACGCATTGTCTTCTTTACAGATGCTTTCATCAATTCTACTGATTTGTATCCTGCTTCAATGTCTACGCCGGCATTCTTGTAATCCATTCTTTTATCCTCCTAAAATTGTAATGGGACTGTTGTTAAGTACAACAGCCCCATTATAATAAAAATACCTATTTTTGTAAAGTCACTCCGAAAAGTTCTCAAGAAATTCACGAAAATCTCTTCTTGCTCCCTCAATCACACTATCTTCTCTGGTATCTAGTGCTTTCTCAAATTCCTGAAGCGCATACTCAATCTGCATCCGTTCCATCCCGATACTCTCTTCATACAGACGTTCTCCACGCAATAATAAAAGCTTATTTTCTTCTTTGTCTCTTGGATGAATTTTCAGATACGATAAAGCTTCCATTCGCTCTCTGATCTCTTCTTCCGTCATATCTGTGGCATTCGTCTTAATAATCTGTTTTGTAATCTCTCCAGTCGATACTACCTTGATTTCCACTTCCAGAATGGAATTCACATCATACGTGTAAGTAACATCAATTGCTTCTTTTCCAGCTTCTGCCTTCGGAACTTTAATACAGATTTCCCCTAAATATACATTATTGGAAGCAAAGCGGCTCTCCCCCTGTAACACCTTGCATCGAATCTGTGTCTGGTTATCATTGACCGTAAATAAACGCTCGGTCCGGCTTGCCGGAATCGTTGTATTTCGTTCAATAATTGGACAGAAATGCCCATCCTCATATCTCCCATTGTCTTTCTCGATCACAACTTCCGTACCAAGTGTAAATGGACATACATCTGTAAGAATCACTTCTTTAATGCTATCCTTTCGTTCTTTCATTGCTCCCTGTACGGCAGCCCCTAGCGCTACCGTCTCATCTGGATTAATTGAAGTATCCGGCAGATTATGAAATAATTTTCCTACAAATTTACGGATAAATGGCAGTTTGGTTGCACCACCAACCAGTACCACACGGTCAATATCCCGAAGACGTACATTTGCATCCGCAAGACTTCTCTTGATCGGCTGACGGATCTTATCGAGTAGTTCATCGCATTTTGCCTCATACTCCTCCATGGATAATTCCATCTCATAGATCTCATCCTGAATCTTACAAATCATCTTCGAATACCGGTTATCCGAGAATCCAATCTTGCAGTTCTCAGCCTGTTTTGTAATGTGCCGTCTCTCTTTATCTGTAAGACTTTCTTCTTCGATCTCAGGATGCTTGTCAAAGAAAATCTGTTCAATCACTTTCGTAAAATCTTCGCCGCCTAAGAAATTATCTCCAGCTACTGCACGTACTTCAATGATCGAATCAAACAACTCCAGAATCGACACATCAAAGGTACCACCACCAAGGTCAAATACTAAAAACTTACCATTCTCACGATTTTGATAAAGACCATATGCAATGGCGGCAGCCGTTGGCTCACTGATAATACGCTCCACCGTAAGACCCGCTAATTCTCCTGCCCGTTTCGTTGCTTTGCGCCGTTCATCATTAAAATATGCCGGCACACTGATCACAGCTTCCGTTACCTCTTCCTGCAGGAAACACTCAGCATCTTCTTTCAACGCCTTCAAAACCAACGCAGAAAGCTCCTCCGGCAGGAACTTCTTACCGGATAATTCATATACTTTCTCACTTCCCATACTCCGCTTAAATACGGCGGCTGAACTTTCCGGATGAAGCAGCATGCGTTCTTTGGCAGTTTCCCCAATATATACCTGTCCCTCCTCATCCACACTGACAACCGATGGAGTCAGATTCTTTCCTAACCGGTTCGGAATAATCTTCGGTCCATCTTCCGTATAATATGCCACCAGACTATTCGTGGTTCCTAAATCAATTCCTATTATCATATTCTCATTCCTCTATTTCTTTAATGTACTAAGCTGATACTGTGCACACGGATAATCACCCTTCACGGCAATGGCTTTCTCAATGTATTCCCGCGCCTCGTCTAACCGCCCTTCTACCTTGGCAAGCATTCCCTTGGCAAAATAGTACTCAAAACATTCCATGCATTCACACGTTACACAGACATTGCAGCCTTCCATCCGTTCAATGTATTCCTTTGCCTCTTTCAGATCTCCGGCACACAGACTCATAATGGCATAATCATATAGATACATCAATTGATAACGCTTATCTGCAAGCAGTTCTTCTTCTGAGCCATTCCGCTTATTAAATCTCAAAAAATATCCAAGGACATCTTCTCTTGCTTTTTTCTGTTTTCCTAGTAAAAATGTAATCGATGCGGTCACAAACATCAAATGTTCTATCTCATAAGAAAAACTCTCATCGCTGCATCGCCAGTATGCCTTGCGAACTATATTCTCTGCCTTTTCCAATTCTCCTTTATCCCTGTAATATTCGGCTATATTCGCAAGATGCTCGCAGGAGATCTTTGTTTTCAGTGGATTCTTCCACCGTTCGATCACTTTATCAAAATAAGCTTCCGCCTGATCCTGCCGCCCTGCCTGCCGATACGCATCCGCAATATCACAATATAAAGACAACAACTGCTCCTCATCCTGTACATCCATCCCATTCCATAGCATTTTCAGTCTGCTATTGCCGGCATATTTTCCTGTAATTGCTTTAATTCGGTCCTTATAATACGCAATTGCTTTGTCATATTCCCCTTTTTTCATATGGAGTTTAGCAATATCTTCTTTGATATGCTCTGCATTCGGGCGGAACTGCAATACCTTACGATTCATCTCAATTGCCTTATCATATTCTCCAAGCAGGGTATAACACTCTGCCAGATTCATATATGGTAACGGCTCCCGTTCCGGATCTAATTCAATCGCCTGTAATAGCGGCTTCACCGCTTCCTGTACCCGTCTTAACTTCAAGAGAGCACAGCCCAGATTATTATACGCATAATATGCTTCCGCATTCCGGTCAATTGCCTTCTCACAACTGTCTACCGCCTCTTCTAGATCATACAGATCAATCTGGAGATTGCCCTTCTCCAAATAAGCATCCGAGGAATCCGTCAATGCAATCATACGATCTGCGTATTCAATTCCTTTCCGGCACAGATTCAGATCCTTATTGCGGTTACTCATATAACTATAGACATACATTAACCGTCTGATTGCCGGCACATAATCTGGATTTCCATTCAATATCTCTTCATATACCCCTATGGCTTTCTGTTGTTTATCAACCGCCTCATAGCATGTGCCCAACTTCATTCTTCTTGTCAAATCGTCGGGCTGTTCGGCTAGCATCTTCTTTGCAATCTGTAATGCCTCTTTCGCCTGATTCTCCCGCAGACACAGATCAATCTTAAATAAACGCATCACATCCGAATCCTGATGTTCCTCCAAATAAGAATTCACAATTGCAAACGTCCTGCTTACATTATCCAGATCCCAATATAAAACCGCATATTCCCTCTCGACTTCTGCAGAATCTTCGATATCAGTCTCCTCGCTATGCTCAGCTATCCTCTGCCGCAATACCTCAATCTGCTCCAATGCCTTTTGTACATTTTCTTTTGAGAAATCCTTGTAATGAATACACCGAATACGGTCAAATTCCAGACTATCACTTTCTAAGCCTGCTTCCCTTGCTGCCTGAATAACCTGTTCTACATCATCATACTGATCAAAGTTATAAAACACATCTGCTGCCAATATATACGGCGGAACATACCCTGGATATATCTCAATACACATGAAATAATCATCAATAACTTCTTTGGCATTGCGCAGCTCATAATTTGCTCTCTGACGATGCACATATGCCGGAAAGAATCCTCTGTCTTTCTTTATGATCTGATCGCACATATCCACACATGCCTCATATGCTTTGGCATCTAAATAAAATCGTGCCATCTGCTCCATATAAGATAACTTTACTAATGTGTTACTTTCCTCTTCAATTGCCTGTTCAATATATTGCCTCGTTGTGGCATATGCCTGCTCTTTGTCCGCACCTTTTTCATTCCGATATGTTACTTCCCAATTGCATACACCTAAAGAAAAATGAGCTAACGACAACCGGTTCTTCCGTTTCTTCATCTCTTCCGTACCATCATCCACAGACTCTTCAATCATGGCAAGCCACTTTTTAGCATAAGGAAATGCCTCCGCATAATTCTCATTTGCCAGATAGAGACGGCAGCGCAGGTTCACATAATCGTAATCTTCTCCCTCTTCCAGCTTATCTAATAACTGAATCCCCTTCTCAAACTCTTTTTGTTGATAATAACACCAGCCAAGTTTGATCACAGTATCACGGCTCTCTTCTGCTGCTAACCTCTCTGTATACTTCTTCACCAATACTTCATTGATTCGATCCAGAAGAACCAGACATTCTGTATCCTGCACCCGATCCTCCAATACCGCTTCAACCTGTTCCTTGGCATTCTCCGGATCTCCTTCTAAGAACGTACACTCCGCAATACCTAAACTTGCTCCAAAATCATCCGGATTCTTCTCCAGCAATGTCTCATATATCTGTTTTGCAGCCTCCGTCTTATGATTCTTTAACAAACTGCCCGCATATGTCCGTTCTATATATACATTATCCGAATATTCAAAATCCAGATCTTTCATAATTGTCAAGGCTTTCTCATCATATTCTGTCAATTCATCTGACTTTGCTTTTTCCCGCACCTGATCCGCTTTCATCATATAGTAACGTGCCTTCTCCACTTCCGTATATGGATGTATCACATCAAACGCAGACAATTCATGCAATAATCTCGATACCTGTTCTAAATCACCATCTTCTTCTGCACTCTTCGTCTCATATAACTTATTAATATAATCATCAACCTTGCTATCTGTCTTGCCTTCAAACAGTTCATAATCAATAAATGTCTGTGATTCCATCTGCCATTGCATATAATCTAAGAAATTCTCTGCAAACTTCTCTTTGAGCTGATCGACATTCTCCCGGTATGCAAACCGTTTATCCATGGCAAGCCATATATTCTGCGGCAGGTAAGAGTGTCCCATTACATATACCAACAGTTTCTCTGCCGCCTCTAATTCGGTATCCAGATCATCACAAATCGGATCGTGTAACAATTCTTCCCATAAAGAAACATCCCTTCTTGTCTTCACATCCTGATAAATGTGGTCAATCCGGTCGATCCACAAATCTACGTCATCTTTCTTTTTATAGGAAAGATCCGTCACTTCTTCCACACTCTTCTCTATCTCTACCTGATTGGCATATACCAATGCTTCTTCATATGCCCGTCGTAATTCTTTAAATCCCTCTTCATCATCCTCCGGGTTCACAGATGGAAGTTTCGCACGATATGCTTTTTTGATCAATTCTTCCTCTTTTGTTGGTTCAATGCCTAATATCTCCCAGAACATAACATCCTCCCATAGTACTCAAAATACGTATATATTCCTTTGATTGTATCACAATTCATTATGTATTTGCAAATTTCGGAAGATATGACTTGATTTTTTGAAAAAAATCTACTATCCTTAATGGGAAATATTGCTTATAAAATAATCAGATTGTGAGGTATGTAGGAATGAGCGCAAAGGAATTAAAGCCTATCAAAGAAGGCAAAGTACGCGAGATCTATGACAACGGAGACAGCCTGATCATGGTGGCAACTGATCGTATCAGCTGTTTTGACGTTATCCTTAAAAACATTATCAGCAAGAAAGGAACCGTGCTTACACAGATGTCTAAGTTCTGGTTTGATCTGACTTCTGATATTCTTCCAAATCACATGATATCCGCAGACGTAAAGGATATGCCGGAATTCTTCCAGCAGCCAAAGTTTGACGGTAACAGTATGATGTGCCGCAAATTACAGATGCTGCCTGTAGAATGTATCGTTCGTGGTTATATCACCGGAAGCGGCTGGGCTAGCTATCAAAAGAATGGTACTGTATGTGGCATCACTCTTCCAGAAGGTTTGAAAGAATCTGACAAGTTACCTGAACCAATCTATACTCCTTCTACCAAAGCTGAGATCGGCGATCATGATGAGAACATCTCATTTGAGCAGAGTGTAGAGCATTTAGAGAAAGAATTCCCTGGCAAAGGTTTGGAATACGCAACCAAGTTAAAAGATTACACGATTGCTCTTTACAAGAAATGTGCAGATTACGCACTGACAAAGGGAATCATTATTGCAGATACCAAGTTTGAATTCGGTTTAGACGAGAACGGTAACATCGTATTAGGCGATGAGATGCTGACACCAGACAGCTCTCGTTTCTGGCCAGCAGAAGGTTATGAGGCTGGTCACAGCCAGCCATCTTTTGATAAACAGTTTGCAAGAGACTGGCTCAAAGCAAACGAAGGCAAGCACGATTGGGAGCTTCCAGCAGATGTTGCTCAGAAGACAATTGATAAATATTTAGAAGCATATGAAATGATTACCGGCAAGAAATTAGAAGCATAATTACCATCTGTCGATCGTTTCATTCTATATCATAGCAAAAAAGAACTACCCAATGTATCACTATACACAACATTGGATAGTTCTTTTTATATTCATTCTATCTTACTTGAACTTCTCGATCACTTCTGCATTGGCTTTCATTGCAGCCTGCTCCATCTCTTTGCGTTCTGCCAATAACTGTTTCTTGATCTCATCATGCTTCACAGCCATAATCTGTAATGCAAGATATGCTGCATTCTTACTTCCGTTAATTGCAACCGTTGCTACCGGAATACCAGAAGGCATCTGTACAATTGACATCAATGCATCCATACCATCTAACACTGAACCAGAAAGTGGAACACCAATGACCGGCAATACTGTCTGGGACGCTACCACACCCGGAAGTGCCGCTGCCATACCTGCTGCTGTAATAATAACCTCTGTTCCATCGTTATTACATTCCTCAATAAACTCTGAAAGTCCTAAATGTGCACGGTGAGCAGATAAGCATCGCACATTCACTTCTACGCCATAATTTTTCAAAATTCCAACCGCTGGTTCTACCTTCGAAAGATCACTGGTAGAGCCCATGATAATTGCCACTTTCATATTCTTATATCCTCCATGTATCTATACTTCCGCAAAGCGGATGCATTTATTATAATAAGTATCTTTGTATTCGTCAATGTAAGATAAATGACGGTTATTCCGTTATCTCTGTGATTCCATGAATATCCGGTAAAGCTACCATAGAATAATTCGTATGATAGATTACATAACCCGGATTCGCCTGTGGAGGTTTCTTCAGATTTCCCCGTCTCGTATAATCAATCTCCACTTTGGGACTCGTCTTTCCTGAAGAATAATACGCCGCTAACCTTGCCGCTTCTTCATAAGTTGCATCTGGAACATCCTCTGCCCCTTCTAACTTCACGATCACATGGGAACCCGGCATCTGCTTGGCATGGAACCATAGATCCTTCGCATTGGCAAACTTGAATGTGAGACGATCATTTTGCAGATTATTCTTTCCTACATACATATGAAATCCATCCGATGAAATATAATGTAACGGTCGGCTCTCTTCTTTCTTCACACCATTCTTCTTCATTGGCTTTGCTTTCATCAATCCAGCAAGCACCATCTCTTCCCGGATTTCTGCAAGATCCGCTTCCGTCGTTGCCATCTCCATACTATGCTGTAATGTAAGCAATTGTTCTAATGTCTGCTTACTCTCTTCCACTAACTTAAGGGAAGCTTCACATGTGCGCTTTAATTTGTTATACTTGTTAAAATACCGATTCGCATTTTCAACTGCAGTTAACGTTGGATCTAATGGAATAGTAAGTTCTTTGCCATCATAATAATTAGTAACCGTAATCTTCGTATCGCCCTCTGCAATCTCATATCCATACGTCTGTAACAATTCACCGTAAATACGGAACTTGTCACGCTTGTCGGTATCCTTTAGCTGTTTTCGCTGAATATCGTACTTCTTAGAAGTACGTTCCACTGCTGTTGCAAGAACCTTACGCAGATCTGTAGACTTCTGATGCATTCTCGAATATGTATCTTTCTTAGCATAATACTCCCGTAACAGCTCTGATATATCTTCAAAAGACTGCACAGTCATATCGTCATACATTCGAAGAGGAATTGCTGAAAATGCAATCGGTTCTTCCTGCTTATACACGATAACCGGTGCATAATTCCCTTCTTCTATCCGACGTCTTACCTCACTAAACACATTCCACAAAGCTTCTTTATTCACATCGGCAAGACTATCTGTACTAAAATCTCCGTCCACTCCCGCTTCATAACAGATCTCATCAGCAACTAACTTAGAAAAACCGGTAATTGACGAATAGATTGCCTTCTCAATTGATATTGGCTTACCTAATATCTCCTGACAAAATGTATCCTTAGTAAGTGTCATTGGATCATACTTCTCATTCGGTGGAAGTACATAATCATAGCCCGGTAACACTTCCCTTACCGAGCTAATATGTGCACCTATTCGCTTGATGGAATCAATGATCACATCCTTGTCATCTACAAATATAATATTACTGTATTTGCCCATCAACTCAATGATCAGCTTCTTCCGGCACAGATCACCCATCTCGTCCAAATGTTCTAGCTCAATCACAATAATCCGCTCTAACCCCGGCTGGCTGACTGACACAATTCTTGCATTGCCAATATGTTTTCTTAGCAACATACAAAAATTCGGTGCCTGTGCCGGATTGGCTTTATTCTCTTCTAGAAAATATACAAGGGGCAACGTTGCGCTGGCATTGAGCATCAATCGGAACGTAGTCTTCAAATTCTTAACTACCAGATTAATCTCATCCGTCTCCGGCTGATAGATCTTGTATATACGTCCACCTACCAGCCGTGTTTTCATATCATTAACAATATCTGCTATTACTACTCCATCAAAAGCCATTGTTATTCTGTCCTCTTTCTATCTGCTAACGGTACAACTCCTCGTACTGTTTCGCTGAATTCACCCAGGAATAATTCTGATTCATTGCGCGAACCATCATATCTTCCCAGCTCTTCTTCTGATTATAATATACTTCTTTTGCATAGTTAATTGTATTCAATAATTCCTGTGCATTATAGTTAGCAAACGAAAATCCGGTTCCGGTCTGTTCATATTCATTATACGGTACAACCGTATCTTTCAATCCACCTGTCTCCCGCACGATTGGAAGTGACCCGTAACGTAATGCCATCAACTGCGTCAGACCGCACGGCTCAAATCTGGATGGTACTAAAATTGCATCACAGGCTCCATACATCTTATGAGATAGTGCATCGGAAAAATAGATATTCGCACTTACCTTTGCCGGATGGAAATTCTGATAATACCGGAACATCTCTTCATATCTAGGATCTCCTGTACCTAATACAATGAACTGCACTCCATCCTGACAGATCTCATTCATAACTGCATCGACTAAGTCAAGACCTTTCTGATCCGTCAACCGGGAAATGATACCAATCACAAACTGGTTCTTATCCACCGGCAATCCCAGCTCTTTCTGTAATGCTGTCTTATTCATTGCCTTATTCTTCTTATAGTTCTTCGTTGTATAATTCTTAGCAAGATTCTTATCCTTCTCTGGATTATAGATATCATAATCAATACCGTTCACAATTCCCACCAGAGACTGACTTCTTGCACGAAGAAGACCATCTAATCCTTCACCATAATATGGTGTCTGAATCTCATAGGCATATGTATTACTTACCGTTGTGATGATATCCGCATATACCAGACCACCCTTCAACATAGAAGCATCCTTGTTCAATTCTAACTTATCAGCCGTAAAGAGATAATCCGGCAACCCTGTACAATACTTCAAGTGATCAATGCTCCAGCGTCCCTGAAATTGCAGATTATGAATAGTCATAATCGACTTCATTCCCCCAAAGAACGGATTGCCTGCAAATAATGTCTTCAAATATACAGGAACCATACCTGCCTGCCAATCATGGCAATGTACAATATCTGGGCGGAATCCAATCACCGGCAGGATTGCTAATGCTGCTTTAGAAAAATAGCAGAACTTCTCAATATCCCACTTCGTATCTCCATATGGAGCAATTCCATTAAAATAATATTCGTTGTCAATAAAATATACAGGAACTCCTTCATATTCCATATACATAATTCCTACATACTGGGAATGATCCCCAATGTCCAACTGAAAGTTCGTAATAAAACGCATCTTCTCTTTGAACTTTGATGGAATACACATGTAATTCGGAATAATAATACGAACATCATATTCCGACTTGTCAAAAATCTTCGGCAATGTTCCTACAACATCTGCCAACCCACCCGTTTTAATGAACGGCACACATTCCGATGCAATATACGCTATTCTCTTCATTCTTCCCTTCTCCTTAGCACAAATAGACTTTCGTCTATTATAGCACAATCCCTACTAGAAAGAAATGAAAAAATATACTTAAGCTGTATATTGATCAATCTGATATCCTTTCATCCGGTATTCTAAGCGGAACTTATCCGCAATCAACGCAATGAATTCCGAATTCGTCGGCTTTCCTTTTCCTGAATTCACACTATATCCAAACAAGCTTTCCATTGCATCTAACTTTCCCCTGTTCCATGCCACCTCTATTGCATGCCGGATTGCCCGCTCCACACTACTTGTTGTCGTATGGTACTGCTTTGCAATTGCCGGATATAGATACTTAGTAATATAATTAAGGATCTCTGGATCTTTCACCGCCATAATAATGCCTTCCCGTATGTATTGATATCCTTTGATATGAGCTGGTATCCCAATTCCCCGTATCATCTTAGTAACATCATTTTCCAAAGTAGAATCAAACAAGAACTGCTTTTGTTCATTGGTCATACATTCCCTCTGCTGTTTCTTTTGTTTCGAAATATAATGTACTTCCAAAATACGCTCTAATACTTTAGCCAGAAACCTAGGTTCCTGATTAAGCATCAGATAATAGTCTGCACCCACTTCATATGCAAGGTCAATAATAGACTGTGCCGTAACTGCTGTCAAAAACACAAATTTGACATCCTGCAACTCTTTCTGCTTACGACATTCCTGCAATAAAGTGATTCCATCTCCTCCATTCAGACAGATATCCGAAATGATCATATCCGGTTCCATCTGCTTCACCTTACTTAGAATGTCTTCATAATGATCCGTTGTTTCCCTTACAACATACTCATACTGTTTCATATATCCAAACAACCACTCTGAAATGTTCCGATTGTATTCGGACGCAATCAAAATTTTCATACTATCACGCATGTCTTTCCCCTCCCTTTTCACGCATGCATCTGATCTAACCGGATTCGATCCGCCATTAACGCAATAAATTCTGAATTCGTCGGTTTCCCCTTGTCCGCCTGAATTGTATAGCCAAACATTTCATGGATCATATCAATATTACCCCGTTCCCATGCGACTTCTATTGCATGTCGGATTGCCCGTTCCACACGCGTATCTGTCGTACCATGTTCTCTTGCAATGTCAGGATATAACTGTTTCGTAACCGCATTCAATACATCCATATTATCAACCGCCATTAAGATTGCTGTCCTCAGATATAAATATCCTTTAATATGGGCTGGAACACCAATTTCATGAATCATCTGTGTTACAAGCATATTCAGATCCTTCTTATGATGACCTCTTTTTACTACAATATCCTCCACCTGTAACGACCGCCCCTGTACAGAATTTGTCTTTGGATTCTCGATAATGCATTTTTCTAACGTATCCTCATTATTTTCCCATGGAAAAAACTTCACATTCTTCCGGCTTTTCAATACCTCTAGTACTTTTGTCTGCTTGGCATTTGCAATCAATATGAACTTCACACTATCATATTGTACTTCTGCGCGGATCTTCTCAATTACCCCGATTCCATCTAGCCCCGGCATAACCGGATTCAACAAAACCAGATCTGGTTCAAGATCCTTAATTCCTGACAACAACAGATTTCCCTTTTCATACGTTCCTACCAAACGACATTGTGCCTGCTTACGAACAACATCCTCCATCTTCTTTCGCATAGTCTCGTCGTGATTACCTATCATTACGCGAATCATATCATTCCCTCCTAAAATATATGATTATTCGTCATAAACTATGCAACCCGCTGACAGAAACATAGCAACATCGACTATATATGACTATATCAGATACGAACAATAATGGTAAGTTGTTGCAAGAATATAAATAGATTAAATTTTTTCTATTTTTCTTTATACAACAAGTTATATCACGCACGCATCCTACATAACATGTATATTATTCGACAATGTCCGAGTATTTATTTGTCTTCTAGCATATGTTCGATAAAAATCCCATATCCTCTGGTCGGATCATTGACAAACACATGGGTAACCGCTCCGACAAGTTTTCCATTTTGCAGGATCGGGCTTCCGCTCATTCCCTGCACAATACCTCCCGTTAAAGAAAGCAGACGCTTGTCTTTGACTAACACCTCCATCTCCCAATCCCCATTACTATTTCGATGTATATTTTCAATTGATATTTCATATTGTTCCTTATCACCGGATATATAAGACTGGATATATGCCGTTCCCTCCTCTACCTCATTTATCTCCGCTACCGGTAATGCTTGTTCACGTTCCAGTTTCTGTCGCAATTGTGATGTTGTCGTTCCAAATATGCCATATACCCGGTTATCATTAATATATCCCATCACATTCTCAGTCTGATAGGTAATCATCCCTTCAATTTCTCCAGGTGTTCCCGCAATTCCCCGCTCCACGCCGAAAATGTCAGCAGCATACAATTCCCCTTGTGATACCTGCATTCGTTCTCCGGTATCTACATCCGTTATGCTGTGTCCTAATGCACCAAATTGCTCTCCGTCAACATACGTGATCGTACCTAAGCCCTGCAGATCGTCTCGTACCCAGATGCCCACTTTGTACACATCTACACCGGTTTCCACAGGTTCCACCTTTACTTCTAAGCATTCTCCTTTCCGTTTTACCTGAAATACTAATGTCTCTCCTCCACATTCTGTAATTGCTTTGATCAACTGTTTTTTTGTATGCATTGTATTCCCATTTAAACTTATAATATAATCCCCTTTCATTAACCGGTTCTTTGCCGGTTCCGATTTTCTTCCTTCCATATCTGTTACTTCTCCGGTATCAATTACTAAAATCCCATCTGTATTCACATAAATCCCAACTGTTTTTCCTACCGGAATCACTTTCTTGCAAATTGTACCTGATTGATTCGCTGATAATGCAGATGCAGGCGCAATCTTCTTTCCTTCACTTCGCGACTGACGATATCCCAAAAAAGCGACTACAAGTACAAACAGCACGTTGATTGCCAACAGATATCGTAAAAACCGTTTATAACCCTTCATGATTTGCTCCTTTCTCGTTTGTTTCTTTCAAAAAAAGAAAACCCATACTAAATCGTTACATTTAGTATGAGTTCTCTTTGTTGCAATCAATCAGTTAACCTTTGCCTTACCTGCCAATTCTTTCATCTCTTTTGCACTTTGTAATACCGTATCTGTAATCTCCACACCACCAATCAGACGTGCCAGTTCTTCGATCTGTTTATCCCGGTCAAGCTGGTAAATATTGGTAACTGTCTTATCTGCCACAACCTGTTTCTCAATCAGATAATGCTGATCTGCCATAGCTGCAATCTGTGGTAAATGCGTAATACAGATCACTTGATGATTCTTAGCAATACCACGTATCTTTTCCGCCACCATCTGTGCCGTTCTGCCACTGATTCCTACATCTATTTCATCAAAGATCAAAGTCTCAATGCGATCCACATCCGCTAAGCACGACTTCATAGCTAACATAATTCTGGAAAGTTCACCACCGGATGCTACCTGCCATAATGGCTTCATATCTTCACCCACATTGGTAGATATGATAAAATAAGCATGATCTACACCATTTTCCGTATAATGCTCTAACGGTTCAAACACCATATCAAACCGTACATTTAAGAAATTAAGATCCACTAATGCTTTTGTAATATTATCACAAAGCATGGATGCAATCTGTTTTCTCTGCTGTGTCAACCGTTCACTAGCCTGCTGCAATCTTGTTTCTATTTCTTTTAGTTTGTCCTGTAACTGCTTTACATATGCTTCCTGATGTTCCAAACGCTCTAACCGCTCTGCTAAATCTTTCTGATATGCCAATACATCGGATATGGACTTACCATATTTTGCCTTTAAATGATTCACCGTATTCAGACGATCTTCTAACTGTCGAAATTCTTCTTCTGAAAACGTATGCTCTTCCAAATAATCTCTTGTCCCCCGTGAAAAGTCTGCTAAGAGATCCGAGATTGTAGCAAGAGCATCTGTCAGCGATGCCAATTCTCCATCATACTCCGATACGCCCATCATCTCACGAAGTGCCCGGTCAACCGCCTGTCCCGCTTCCTCCTCTGCAAAGCGATGTGCATCCGAAAGACTTTCTATAATATTTCTTCCATTTGCAGCTTTCTTATAGTCTTCCTCTAAGCTCTCATCTTCACCTTCTTGTAATGAAGCATCTTCAATCTCCTGAAATTCAAATGCTAACAGATCCAGCTGTCTTTTCTTTTCCTCTTCCTCTAAAGTATTTGCGTCTAATTCTTTGCGTAATAACGCATATTCTTTATAACAGGCTGCAACTTCCTCTTTATCCTGTGCAAGTTTCTCCTGTCCATACCGGTCAAGAAGTCGGATATGATTGCTCGGAATCAATAGTGACTGATGTTCATGCTGTGCATGCAGATCCAATAAGAGTGCTGCAATCTCACGAACTTTGGCAAGTGTGATCGTCTCTCCGTTTACTTTACTGACACTCCGGGTGCCAATCACCTTGCGTGATAAGATGAGTTCTCCATCTTCTATCTCCGGTACTTCCAGCTCTTTTAACTTATTTTTCGTTTCCTCATCTTCTACAGAAAACAACAGTTCCACCAGACCAAATGGTGCATCCTTACGGACAAAATCCTTGGGCGTCTTACCACCTAATGCCAGCATGATCGAACCGATAATGATCGACTTACCAGCACCTGTCTCACCTGTTAAAATATTAAGATGATCTGAAAAATCAATCTCAATCTCATCAATTAACGCCATATTCTTAATATGTAGATTTAATAGCATATTATACCTCCAACTTAATCGTCAGATGCCACTTTCTTCACTTCCGCAATGATCATCTTACAACAATCCTTGCTTCTCGTCACAGCAAATATTGTATCGTCACCAGCGATACATCCCAAAAAACCCTGTAATTCCATATTATCTAATGCAGCAGCAACTGCCATTGCCATTCCAGATACAGTACGAACCACAAGAATGTTCTCTGCGTAATCCAGACTCAAAATACCTGCACTTAATACCTGATGATACTTTTTGGTCACATCGGTATCTGCATTTTGAATCATTGCATATTTCTGTTTGCCCGTTCCATCCGGTACTTTAGTCAAATGCATCTCCCGGATATCTCTGGAAATGGTTGCCTGTGTTGTAGAAAATCCCTGTTGCAACAGTTGACTCAGCAACTCATCCTGCGTCTCAATGGACTGGGTCTCAATGATCTCTTTGATTTTATTCTGTCTGTTCTCTTTCATAAAATCACCCTATCTATAAATGATTTGCCATCTTTTCTCTTAATACTTCATAAAAGCTGACATCAAATAACTTAAGCATCTTCGTGGTCTGTTCCGCTTTGTGAATCACAATCCGGTCACCCGCGGATAACTGTGTACCCGGCTGTCCATCAAAATTCACAATCGCTTCTTCCTCCTGCGCCTTGCGCATCTTAAGCACCTCCACAACGATCTCATCCGAATTTCCCAGCACAATACTCTTCGAAGTCAGGGAATGCGGTGAGATCGGTGTAATGATCATCACATTGGTTCGTGGCGACACGATCGGTCCCCCAGCAGACAGGTTATATCCAGTCGATCCGGTCGGTGTACTGACAATCAGACCATCCGCCTCATAATTATCCATTACCCTTCCATTGACATAAACACGCAAACCGATTACGCGGGAAAATCCTGCTCTTGATACTACAATATCATTGAGTGCCACGTCACAACGCAATGGTTTCTCCTGCCCTTTCTTATATATGCTTCCGCATATATTCATCCGTTCTTCTATCTCATAGTCATCCTGCAAAAGACGATCTAACACCGGATAGATCTGTTCCGGTTCAATCTCCGCTAAGAATCCCAAGGTTCCCAGATTCACTCCCACAATTGGCAAATTCCACTTTCTAAGATCACGGCTGACTTTGAGGATCGTACCATCTCCCCCTAATGCAATTACACAATCAAAATGCCTGCCACTTTTCAATGCATCCGGTATATGTTCCGCATAATTGCCTTCCTGTCCCGTAATCTTTGTGGTACTACCGCCATGTTCTGCAATGTACCGTTCCACTTTGGAAGTCAATTGCAGGTTCTCATCTTTAATGAAGTTGGTTGCAATCAAAAAATGCTTCATTCCCTCTCCTTATCATTTATCCAATGTACCATGGGATGCTTCTACGATTGCATCCACATCTAATTGTCCGACTGCATGGTTCGCATCTTTGCTTAGATGTAGGAGATATTCAATATTTCCCTCCGGACCTTTGATCGGGGAAAATTCCAGATTACATAGTGTGAATCCAATCGACTGTGCATATTCCATCACCATATGAATGACTTCTTTGTGTACATTCTTATCCCGGACAACACCTTTCTTTCCGACCTTCTCCCTCCCAGCCTCAAACTGCGGTTTGATCAGACACACGATTTCTCCATCGTCCGTCAGTAATTCTTTCACCGGACCTAAAACCTTGGTCAATGAGATAAAGGATACATCTATGGAGGCAAACGCAATCCGATCCTCAATCTGATCCGGTGTCACATACCGGATATTCGTCTTTTCCATACAGACAACCCTTGGATCATTGCGTAATTTCCAATCCAGCTGTCCATGGCCAACATCTACTGCATAGACCTTAACTGCACCATTTTGTAACATACAATCCGTAAATCCACCCGTAGAAGATCCAACATCCATACAGACCTTACCCTCTAAAGTTACATCAAAATGCTGCATTGCTTTCTCTAATTTCAATCCTCCACGACTGACATACTTAAGCGTGGAACCCTTAATCTCAATCGGAATCTGGTCATCAAAAGTAGATCCGGCCTTATCCTCTCTCTGTCCATCCACGAATACAATGCCTGACATGATAATGGCTTTTGCTTTCTCTCTCGATGCCGCTAATCCTTTATTCACTAATAATACATCTAAACGCTCTTTCATGATACCCTCTTCTCTATCATTCCTGTGTATTCCAATATTCTGCAACTATATGTGCAATACTTTCTGCATCTAATCCTAATGATCTACGCAACTGAATAACCGAACCATGCTCTACAAATGTATCCGGTATTGCCATATTGTGAACCCGGATATTACGGATGTCCTGTTGCATATAGAACGCATCCACTGCTTCTCCGTACCCTCCATATAGTACATGTTCCTCTACCGTAAGGATCACATCATGTTCCCTGGCTAATTGTAATAACAACTCTTCATCTAATGGTTTGATAAACCGGGCATTCACAAAAGTAATATCGATTCCTTCATCCTGTAACTGATGATATGCAATCTCTGCTTCCTCCACCATATTGCCAACTGCGATCATTGCAATCCGTCTGCCCTGATATATAATCTCACTCTTTCCAAGTTCCATCGGTGTCAAATGTTCTTTCAGTCCATAGTAAGCATCTCCCTTACTATACTTTACTGCAACCGGGCCATCATAAGTTACCGCAAATTCCATTGCCTTGGTCAGTTCATAACGGTTCTTCGGTGCAATTATCGTCATATTCGGAATATGACTAAGATACGCAGTATCAAAGATGCCTTGATGTGTCTCTCCATCTTCCCCGACTAGTCCAGACCGGTCAATCGCAAATATCACATGGAGCCGCTGCAAACAGACATCATGTAAGATCTGGTCATACGCACGTTGCAGGAAAGATGAATACACTGCAACAACCGGAATCATTCCTTCACTTGCCAAACCGGCTGCAAAGGTAACTGCATGCTGTTCCGCAATTCCCACATCAAAAAAACGTTTTGGATATACATTACCGAACTTCACAAGTCCCGTTCCAGATGCCATCGCAGCTGTAATTGCTACCAGATTGGGATTACTTTCTCCAAGAGCCAACATCTTTCTGGCAAATACATCCGTATAGGTCATCTTTGTCTTCTTCGTTAATGCCTTCCCTGTTGCTATATCAAATGGTTTCACCCCATGAAAATATCTCGGGTATTTCTCTGCGTATCGGTATCCCTTCCCTTTGACTGTCTTCACATGGACAACAACCGGTTTCCGAAGCTTCATTGCTGCTTCAAATGTATCCACCATCTGCCCAATATTATGACCATCAATCGGTCCAATATAGGTGATTCCCAAATCTTCAAAAAACATACCGGGAACCAATAATTCCTTAATACTATCCTTACCTCGTTTTACTGCCTTGGCAAGTCCCTCTCCAATTCCCGGAATATTCATAAGGCCTTTCTCTACCCCGGTCTTCACATCATTATATGCCTGCCCCACACGAATCTTATTGAGATAGTTTGACATACCTCCGACATTCTCATCAATGGACATCTCATTGTCATTCAACACGATCATACAGCTTGTTTTTAATCTTGCCAGATTATTGAGTGCCTCATAAGTCAGTCCACCTGTAAAAGAACCATCACCAATTACCGCAACAACCGTATTACGAATGCCCTTGAGTTCACTTGCTTTCGCCATTCCAATTGCCGCTGAAATAGAAGTGGAACTATGTCCTGTCTCAAATACATCCGTTTCGCTCTCTTTACGTTTGGGAAATCCACTCATCCCACCAAATTGACGCAAATGGTCAAATCCAGCCTGTCTGCCTGTCAATATCTTATGCGTATAACTCTGATGTCCAACATCCCATATAATCTTATCCTCCGGGAAATTCAATACCAGATGTAACGCCATAGTCAGTTCCACACATCCCAGATTCGAAGCTAAATGACCACCTGTCTTTGATAAATGTTCAATCAAAAAAGTACGGATCTCCTCCGCTAATGGTTGCCAGTCCTCTGTATCATATTGTTTGATATCATTTGGTTCCTTAATATTCTCTAACAATCCCATACTACTACCTCTTTTGTCTGTCAAACCCCTAATTCGTCCGATCAATCAGATATGTGATTAATGCATTCAGGAATGAACCATCTCCTCTCATTCCCTTCACAATTGCAATCGCCTCTTCAGAAAGACGTTCTACTTCTTTCTTAGACGCTTCTATTCCATGAATCGTAACATAAGTCACCTTCCCGCTGATCTCATCACTATGGATTGGCTTACCTAATTCTTCAAACGTTGCTGTCTCATCTAAGATATCATCCTGAATCTGGAATGCCATTCCTACATTATATGCCACTCGCCTGATCTGTTCCATCTCTTGGGCTGATGCACCCGCAAGGACAGCACCGATCTGCATAGCTGCCTCGATCAATGCTCCTGTCTTATTCTCATAAATATAGATCAATTGCTCTTTGTTAAGCCTTGTTCCGGTCAGTTCAACATCCGCAACCTGACCACCGATCATACCATAAATGCCCGGTTTGGCAGCAAGAATTGTCATAGCCTGATCCACTGCTCTGCGCACCTGTACTTCCCGCTGTATCGCCGCAAGATCATCCATCTCTGCTTTCTCCACCATAGTATACGCTTTTGCTGCTGTCTCATATGCATAGTTCAACAGACTATCTCCGGCAAGGATTGCCATTGCTTCTCCATATACTACATGCGCTGTCTTTCTTCCTCTGCGGTAATCATCGTTATCAAGCGCCGGAAGATCATCATGAATCAGAGAATACGTATGAATCATCTCAATTGCCGCCATAAACGGCTCAATAAGCTTATCTTTACCACCAAACAAATGATAGGTCTCATCCATCAACATCGGTCGGATCCGCTTACCACCTGCGGACATCGTATACTGCATTGCATCGATCACCGTCTTCTGAAAGGAACTATCCTTTGGCATATAAGCAAAAACCTTCTGTTCGATTCTTTCTGTTTTATTCTTTAAATCTTCCGAAAATCCCATATTACGCTTCCTCTCCCTCAGCTAAAGATTCCCCGATCACAATCATCTCTTTCTCAATACCATTCAATTCCTGTTTGCATGATGCTAACAGCTTGGCACCCGTCCCATATAAGGCAATTGATTCCTGTAACGGCGTATCTTCTTTCTCTAACTTTGCAATAATATCTTCTAACTGCGTAAATGCCTGCTCTAACTGAAATGTATCTTCTTTCTTCGTCTCTTTCTTAACAGCCATCTTAATCCTCACTCTTTTCTGTAATCTTCACTATGTTTGCCTCCATCGTTCCATCTTGTACCGTAACCGAAATGGAGTCATGTTCTTTCACATTACGCACACTGCATATCGGTGCGCCCTTACTATCCACAATATATCCATATCCACCTGTTAATTTAGCAGTTGGACTCAATCCATCCAACCTTGCAAGCAATAACTCAAACTGATGCCTGCGTCTATTATATTTCTCGCTAAACGCTGCCGGTATGCGTTCCGCTGTTCTCTCATACTGCCGTCTTGCTTCCTCATAACGCTTTGTCATAATCTGCGTAAGTCTTTCCTGCAAAGAATCCACATAAATTCTCTGATTCTGAAATCTTGTCATCGGTGATACCCGTTCTAACCTGGCTGCCACATTGTCAAGATACATCTTATTCCGATGCAGTTTCTGCGTCATAACCTGTTGCAGTTTCTGTTCTAACTGTTGCAGTTTCTCTACCTGTCCCATAATATCCGGTATGGCTAGTTCACAGGCAGCACTTGGTGTTGGGGCTCTTAGATCTGCTGCATAATCCGCAATCGTATTATCAATCTCATGTCCCGTTCCTGATATGATTGGAGTCCTTGCCGCATAGATCGCCCTTGCAACGATCTCTTCATTAAATGGCCACAGATCCTCAATGGAACCACCACCTCTTCCAATAATGATCGTATCCATTCCCATTGCATCCAACGTCTCAATTCCCTTCACAATGGTCGCTGCCGCTCCGTCTCCCTGTACCTTCGCCGGATACAGATATAACTGCACATATGGATTCCTTCTTCTGGCTACATTGCGAATATCCTGTATTGCCGCTCCGGTCTTCGCTGTCACAATACCGATCTTCTTCGGAAACTGTGGAATCTCCTTCTTATGTTCAAAGTCAAACAATCCTTCTTCAAACAACTTCTGTTTGAGCAGCTCATAAGCTTCATAAAGATTCCCCACACCATCCTTAGCAATAGATCTTACATAAATCTGGTATCTTCCATCCCGTTCATACACAGCAACACTTCCTGTAAGCACCACACTCTGCCCATTCTCTAATGTAAAAGAAAGGCCCCCTGCTCTTGCCGAGCGAAACATAACTGCTGCAATACTGCTTCCTTCTTCTTTCAACGTGAAGTATATATGCCCGGAAGAATGGTATTTCACATTGGATACTTCTCCCTTGATCTGCACATCACGTAAGAAGAAATCATTGTCAAACATTCTCTTAATATACTTGTTAACCTGTGAAACCGAATATACCGTTGCCATCTTCTCTATCCTACTCTAGACTCTTCTCCACTTTACCTAATACTGCATTCACAAATCCCTTCGCTTCTTCGTCACAATAACTCTTACATAATTCTACCGCTTCGTTAATTGCTACCCGATTCGGGACATCCTCTTCATACAATAACTCATAGACCGCAATTCGCATAATAGCAATCTCTGCCTTACCAATCCGGTTCACATTCCAGCCTTCGCAATTATCTGCAATCTTTGCATCAATCTTTTCTAAATGTGCTTCGATTGCCTCCGCCTTCTCTTTGATATACTGCAGATTCTCTTCGCTCTTTCCCTGTAAATCCTCTAATGCAAACGCAATCTGTTCTTCCATTCCATCTTCTTTTGCAAATGGAATACGGAAAACGATCTTGAAAATCTCTTCTCTTACCTGACTTCTTAACATGTATCTGTTCCTCTCTATCTATTAACGCATAATAGGGCTGCTTCGAAAGCCTTCTAAAAGGTCTACGAAACAGCCCTTCTCATACTAGATTATGCCTTTTCTTCTTTTGCAATTGCAACACCGGCAATCCGTACTCTTACCTGTGACACGGTAAGCCCGGTCATCGTCTCGATTGCCTGCTTTACTTTCTCCTGAACCTTAGAAGATACATCAATCACACTGTAACCATACTTTAATTCGATGGATAAGTCGACTTTGACATCTTCCGGAGAGACTGCTACTTTCACTCCCTTTGAAAGATTCTTCATTCCAAGCTTGCTTACTAACTCATTCGTAATATTGCCATACATCTTAGCTACACCTTCTACTTCGGTTGCTGCAAGTCCTGCGATAATTGCGATCACATCATCTGCAATCTGGATATCTCCAAGAACACCTGCCTCCTTGAAGCTGTAGGAGCTATTCTGTGATTCTGTTGCCATAGTGATTCCTCCTTTGCCAAACCATTACTCATATGTAATATAGTATACCAAACATCCTATACTTTTTGCAATGTTTTTCGCATAATTTATGAAGCAGTTGTTGTGATTACGATCTGATTCAGCTTACATCCCGTCTTTCTTGTAATAATATCCTCTATCTGCGTTCTCTCTTTATCTGTTAATTCCTTCGTAGATACTGTAACATCCACACTATCATCTGAAATGCTGACAATAGCATCTGCAAAACCCTTTGCTGCAAGCTGTGTCTCTGCTGCATTTTCTTTTTCCATACGTTCTGTCATAGATAACATTTTAGATACTGCGTCTTTCTTTGCATCCTCCGATAGATTCTCGTTATTCACAATCTCAAGCAATGTCTCTTTCGCTTTTGACCGTGTCTGTTCCCGATTTAACTTTGCCTGGGATAATGTAACAGAACCACTTGTAAGCACCGCTTCTCCAACAGAATCAGAGTCGATGGGTTCTCCGTCCTGATCTACACTTGCATCGACAAGATTCTCACCATCTGCCTCCTCTGTATCATCCTTTCCCTTTGTCGTATCACCCGCCGTTTCTTCTGTTTCATTCTCTGCTTTGGCATCTACTGTCTCTTCGGCATCCTCTCCAGTTGTTTCCTCCGCAACTGCCGCAAGCTGTTCTCCGGTATCTCCGTCTTCCACTACCGCACTAATCTCACTGTCATCCTGATTGCCAGATGCTCCATCCCCTTGTACATCTTCCACAGAGGTATTTAATACTGGTTTATCCGAAGTAAAATTCAAATATCCTGCCACTGCGATCATAATAGCAAGTGCCGTAATAATAACCTGATTTTTTTTGAACATTTTCTTCATAGAAACCCTCTCTTATTCTTTTATTTGGATTTACACACAACTATTTTATGGGCATCAACGGAAAATAATGCCTGAACCGCCTCCTTTATCTGAAGCGTTAATACCTTGTTGTCACCACCTTCACATACTACAACAACGCCCTCAATCTCGGGATACCGTTCCTTTACTACGATTGGTTCCGTATTTCCATCCTGTTCCATCAAGACTGTCTCCTGTTCACTTTGCATTCTGGTCTGTTCAGATACCTTCTGTTCCTCACTGCTGGTTTCCTTTTCACTCTCATAAGGCTGGTTCTTGTCTAATATCTTCTCTCCATTATCTTTGAGTGTGATCATTACATTAACGTTTCCGGCGCCCTCCATACCTGCTATTGTTTGTTCTAGCTTATTCTCTAAGCTGCTGATATATGCATCTTTTTCTATCTTTTTGCTCTGTTCGGTTGTCTGCGATACCGATTTCTTTTTAGTTTCCTTTTGACCAGACAGACTTCCTACCGGAGTCGCAACCAATAGAAAGAATACGCCAAGCAAAAATACGATCAGAATCTTCTCCTTCTTATCATCTCCCAACTTCATATCCTTAAACATCGTAAGAATTCCCTGTACATTCGAATCCTTAGCTTTCTCTGTTTCCTTCATATTGAATCACAACCTCCTGTCCGAATATTTCGTGAAGATATTGTTCTAATATTCCAATATCCCCCATCGTATCTCCAAATACAATCCGTACACGGCTTACATTTCCATCCTCCGCCACATCAACAGTAAGTTCTTCTATTGCGTATCCACTTTCCATCAGTGCTGCTTTCACCTGCATGGCAATCGACTGTTCGTATAAATGCAAGCTTTGTTCCGACATAAGATCCGGTTCGGAAACCGCGAAGAAATCTTTGATATATGTTATATAGGTGTCTTCATCAATTTGCAGCAATTCCATAACCGGATGGATCATAACAAGAATAAATAACAAACCAACTACCAGACCAATGTGTTTCGCATATGATTTATTCGGACATAGCATTAAAATGACCGATGAGATAACACCAAATAACAAGCCACTTCTAACCCAGGATAATATCCACTCCATCTCTTATTCTCCCTTTCGCCGGAAACCTGCCTCTGTTTATCCCCCGGTATTCCATCGTACATTTGTCGTCAGGATCACAATCGCAATGGACAGAATCGATAGTACCAGAGAGGTTCCTGCCGCCCGCACCAGTACGCCGGTACTATCACACGCTCCCTGAATTCCTGCAAGGATCCGTTTATCACTGACCGGCTGTACGAATGCCAGAATCACTCTATAAGCAACGTAGAAACTAAACATTTTGAGCAGTGGAATTCCGCCTAATACCACTAACAAAAGAACCGCTGATATTCCCACACAATTCTTGATCAATACTCCTGCGCCTAACAAAATGGTGCCAAGTGCAGAAAAGGAACTTCCACCCGGAAGTAGCGAAAGTCCCTTTTGTAATACACTATATTTTGCATTGTCATATACTGGCACTAAGATACTTTTCATCACATTTAAACCGATAATTCCAGTCCCGACTGCTTTCAATATAAAACAGACCGATTGCTTAATCAGTGCCGCTAACTTAGAAAAGCGATCCTTCGACTGAATCTGATTAAGTACGACTACGAGAAAATAAACCCGGATTGCCGGAAGGACAAGATACAGTAATACCTTCTCTAGTAAAGCCAGCATGCCAAGAAACATCGAATTGACCATCTGTGAAGTAGTCAGTCCGCTGCATAATACAACCGACATATAAAATGCCGGAAGCAGACATTCCATCAACTCCTTGATGTAACAAATAAGCTCTTCTGCCATGTCATATACTAACGAAAAGGATTGTAACAGCAACATTGCAATCATCAGATAGGTAATATAAAATCCCTGTTCCCCGACATAGCTGACTTTCAATATTGATGAATAATTATGAAAGACTGCTGCGATCACGATCAGCAACAATAACTTGATCAGCAGGGTTCTATTTTCTAATACCTCCACTAACATTCCCTGATAGAAACTTTCCAAGGCTTTCTGTATTGCTCCTTCCACGTCCCCATTCATGAGAATCTGGAAAACATCCTGAAAGGATATATCCTCTTCCATGCCATATGCCCGCCGGATTCCATTTAAGTCGGCATCTAATCCTTCAAGATCCACCGCCTCTTCATATTCTTCTATATATGGTTCCTTTGCATAAACCGGCCGGGATATTCCTAATATGTAAAAACATAGGATACCAATTATCCAGAATAGATTGCGCATATCTTCACCACCTTCTCTATGGCAGTACGGATGTGATCGTATTCACAATGGCAAGCAGGATGGGCATACTCATTACCATCATTGTGAGTTTTCCCCCGATCTCAATCTGTCCGGCGACTGACACAAATCCCGATTCCCTGCACACATTTGAGACAAACTCACACAAATAAGAAATGCCGACAATCTTTAGTAATATCTCAAAATACCCGGACTCTAACCCAATATCTTCCAGTACTCCATCTAAGAATTCCATAACAAAGGTAAGCCTGCCTACGGCATAGAAAAGTACAAACATACTTAATAAAAAAGACAGATAGATCCACACCGGGCTGCCCATCTGTTTTAATTGGAGTGCAAGTAAAACACCAACCATTACCCCACACATAATCTTATAAAAACTCATATCAAGACCTCACAATCCAAATAAACTCTGCATGGATTGAAACAGTTCCACTACATAAGGAAGCAGCCAGGTAAGCACCACAATAATACCTGCCATTGTCACAAAAAATGCCTGATCATCCCGTCCTGCATGTTTCAACACCTGATTCAATAATGCTATCACAATCCCAAGTGCTGCTATTTTTATGATAATCTCAACCGGCATATCCGCTCTCTCCTTATTGCTCTATCTTTCTTCCACCTCTAGACAAACAGGATCAATGTCATAAATCCAACAAATAAACTGATAGATAAGATCATTTTCTTCTTCTGCCTGCTTTCTTCTTCTAAATTCTTACGATTATGCTCGATCTGTAATGCTGCATAATCTAATGCCTTACTCTGTACTGCTGTATCTAATGTTCCCAGCTTGTCCCTTAAAGCAAACAACGGCTCCATATCCTCCCGTTTCAGCGCTGACTGCTCATATAACTGCTCCGTCTCTTCTATCCAGACATCCGCAAACATCATACGATCCTTGTCCTGCAGCCGCCTTGCCATATTGAAAAACCAATCAGAAAAAGGTGCCTGTTCCTGTCCACCTAATTTTTCAAAACAGATCGGTAACGGATTCGACATATATTGAATCTCACTTTTTAATTGCAATAAAATACTATACAATCTGCGAAGTTCCGTTCCTCTCTGGTCTAATCTGGCATTCAGGGAATATGCAAAGTAACCACTGCTGCCTAACACAAGAATCGAACCCGCCATTTTGAAAATGATCTCCATCTGCATCCCTCCTGATCGTTTCAAAGATTTATCTTTATGCTGGCAACTTATTGGCAAATAATACACTTCCTCTCTCATCAAATATCGTCTCTACCTGTCCGGGCATCTTCCCTCCAGCTAGCACAACAAAACGTTTGAACATCTTTTCCTCTACCAGCTTGCGAAGTATTGGCTTATTTTTGATATCCTCAATCGAAGAACCATGTACCGTTGCAATAATCTGGCAGCCACAATTCATCACATAGGCAAGTGCTTCAATATCTTCCCGTTTTCCAATCTCATCCACTGCGATTACAACCGGCGACATACTGCGGATCATCATTAGCATTCCCTCCGCTTTCGGGCAGCAGTCTAAAACATCCGTCCGCATTCCGACATCATTTTGCGGAATTCCCAGATAACAGGCTCCGATCTCCGAACGTTCATCCACTACACCGACACTGATTCCCGGATGAATCTCATCCCCATTTGATACCAGCCGCACAATATCGCGCAATAATGTTGTCTTACCACATCCGGGCGGCGAGATGATCAGCGTATGACAGATTCTGTCATTTTCATATATGTATGGCAAAATGCCAGCTCCACATCCCTTCTTCTCATGTGACATACGGATATTGATAAATGAAATGTGTTTCACACTCTTCACCTTTCCCTGCTCCAAAATTACTTTTCCTGCCAATCCGATCCGGTGACCACCCTGCACCGTGATAAATCCCTGCCGAATCTCATCCTCATACGCATAAAGAGAGAAACTGCTGATATATTCCAGTGTCTCCTTCACATCATTTGCCGTGACGATATATCCCTCTTTTGCTTGTCTTAACAGCCTGCCACTCTCCGACATGAAATATTCGCCACCCGCATATAACAAAATAAACGGTTCATTGGTTCGAAGCCGCAGTTCTTGTAAACATTCATAATCAATTTGGGATTGTTCCAATATCCGGCGTAGTTTTGCTGAAACGATCTTTAGGATTTCTTCTTTCTTTGCCATGGTTCTTCCCTTCTTGTCTTGTATTTTTGATCCCCATATTGCTAATATATGCGAGGGGGCAGGAAATGATGACAAAAAGGAAGGCTCGATGATCAAGCGGCGCCAAATGAATGCGCTAACGCGCATTCTGAAAATAAAAAGAAAGCCCTTCTTTTCATGCTAGCATGAAGAAGGGCTTTCTTCCTATTTCCAAATCAAACAGCGATTCGCTTGGCTTATGCTCTTGACATATATTCACCAGTTCTGGTGTCGATGACGATCTTATCACCCTGATTAACGAATAATGGAACATTCAATGTAGCACCAGTCTCAACCGTACATGGCTTTGTAGCACCTGTTGCTGTGTTACCCTTAACGCCCGGCTCACACTCTGTAACCTCTAATGTTACGTTAATCTCTGGCTCAATTGCAAATACATTACCATCATGAGATACAACCTTAACATTCTCGTTCTCTTTGACAAACTTCAAAGAATCTCCAACTACGTCAGAACCTAAAGCAATCTGATCATATGTCTCATTATCCATGAAGTAATATAAATCTCCATCCTCATATAAATACTGCATATTCTTACGATCAATGTGAGCAGTCTCAAACTTCTCTGTTGGACGGAAACTGTTCTCGATCACACCACCATTGACGATATTCTTTAACTTAGTACGAACGAATGCAGCACCCTTACCTGGTTTTACGTGCTGGAACTCGATAACCTGACAGATCTTTCCTTCGTACTCAATTGTTACACCGTTTCTAAAATCACTTGCTGTAATTGTTGCCATGAAAATAATCCTCCTTAAAACTTCTCATCTCATACGCACTCATAATCATACGCTCTTTGCCTCTATTAGGCACTCATATACCAAGATTATACCTTATTCATATATATTTTTCAATAAAAAAATGTGTGATACACTAAAAATAAAACGCCCTGCTGTATAAATAAGCAAAAATCCGCTTATCTACCTAGGATTCCTGCTTTGCTAACGCTTCTTCCGCCGCATCTAATGACACATATCCATAAAGCAATGCTGTATTCGTCATAATCTGCTTTGCAAGATTCTCATCTGCCTGCTTTAATGATACGATCCATCTTCCATATAGAGATAATGTCCGATCCGAATAAGTCAGCAATTCACCCTTCAAATATGTCTCATAGGATGTGTTCCATGGATTATCCGTCTCCTTCCGAATTGTTCTGGCATTTCCCGCCATATAAGGATACTCCTTGGCAAATGCTTCCATCCATTCTACCTGAATCTCTGCAATCTGATCCACAATGGCCCGTTTTTGCTCTGAACATACCGGAAAACGATCTGCAATCTTTGCGTATTCCTCCGGCGTTGTCGACTCCATCATCCTACCATACTTTTCTGTGATCAGATTCCAGTTACGATCGTTTGCTTCCACAAAATCGACATAAAAGCTTTCCAACAACTCCTTCGGCCATGCAAGATACTGGCTCTTCCGCATGACAGAAAATGTATTCCAGTCATTCTGACAGTCTGCCCTGCCACCCTCATTCTCTACTTTGTCAAAGGCATTCCATTCTAACTTGACAATGGCATCTACCAATTCCTCTTTTGTAATCGTATCTTCTCTCATCGTAGATGTTCCTTCTTTCTTTTCCTGTAATACATACGGAATCTGATCTTCTAAATAGACCGCATCACTTGTTGTATAGCCCATTCGTTTCAATAACTGCACCACAGATTCTGCAATACGATGAATCCGTTCTACAATCGGATCATTCGTGTTCGTACTTCCAATCCAGTCTACCGGTTCCCGCTGCCGATAACTATCAAGTGACGGTTGCTCCGCCATCATTGCCTGTACTTCCTGCAGAATATCCTGACCTTCCTTAAGCTGACGTGCCATAATAAGCTGCCACTTTCTATGCGGCATGTAGACATCATTTACCAGATAGAGTAATTGTATCGTCTGTTCTTCCATCTCATGAAGCATCCACACCGCACTTCCCAACTCACCACGTTTCATCATGCGTTCGTAATTGTACTGTCCGGACTGACAGATCAACCCTAATGCCTGTGCCAGCTTTCTCCGCTTAATCTCCTGCGGATATCCTTTTTTGAGATTCTTATAAATGCGACCAAAGACCGTGTTCGTTCCTTCAAATAACCTTCCATTCGTTACAGTAGCAAGCTGCCAATCCTCTACCCGCAGATAGACTGAATCCGGCAGGTTCTCATGTTCCATCACATAGGCAATCTCTTCCTCTGACAGATTAAGGACCCTGCCAAGGAAATCTTCTATCACGATCACACCATTTCTCGGCTTGCCCGGAATCTCAACCGGCCGCTGCAATCCCCGGAAGGTATCCGGCAGGTTTGCATAGAATTCTTCTAACTTTGCTCCATCCTTTTCGTACTGTTCTCTCGTCACAAAAAGATCAAAGCCCGGACCAAAATCATGATCCATGGAGAAAATATCGTCCATACCAAAACATTCCGAACCTTCTCCTACTTTTCCAATGGCAACCGGTATATCTTGTTCTGAACTTCCAGTCAACTCTTTATCTCCCTGTTTACCCTCACTTATCCCTAACCGACGATGTGCGATATACTGATTCACCGACTGTTTCGCATATTTCTCATAATAATCCTGTGCAAGTTCCAATCCTTTCATCGCATGTGGCTTTCCCAATTGTTCATAACACATCTGAACATTGCACACCAACCGGAAGTATGCGTGTGTCAGCCCAACATGACTGCGCAACAATACCATTGCCTGTTGAAATGCTTCCACCGCTTTCTCATATTCCTTTTCTGCTACTAAGATATCACCAAGTGCTGACAATGCTGCACTGTAATGATAATCCTCTGTGAATCCATCCCGGAATATTGCAAGTCCCTGCTGTATGGCTTCTTCTGCCTCCTGAAGCTTTCCAGCTTTTGTATAAGATACCGCCAGATTCGTATAGGTAACTGCGAGTTCTACCTTTGCCTCCGGGTATTCCTTCACAATTACAAGTGCATCTGACAACGCCTGACAGGCATCCTCAAAGCGTCCCATCTCCTGATATAGCAAAGAAAGATTATTCCGATAACTTGCCCATCGAAAATCCTTTGCCTCTAATACCTTCTGATAAATCTGTTCCACCTGCTCATAATATTGCAGCGATAATTTCCATTTTCCCGCTGCCCGATAAGCATTCGCAATGTTCAGACAGCTCGTTCCATAATGAATGGTGTCCTTCAATCCTGCCCGTTCCATAAATGGCAGCAGTTTCTCACAATAAGCTTCCGCTTTGTCATATTGCGAGCTATCCCGGTAAAACCCGATCAATTCATTAATGATCGTAATTGCTGCTCCGGCATCTCCCTCTTTCAATGCCTCTTCCAAATGCTTTGATAAGTAATCTTCTACCTGATCACTCTTTCGTTCTGCAAACAACTCATCCAACCCGCGGATCACATTTTCAATATCCATACTTCACTCTGCCTTCCATACTTATTAGGTTACTCCTATCCGATTATGTATATACACAAAGGGCAGATTCTACAATTATCTCCAAATCCGCCCTTATCTTACATATTTCCTATCAGTTTGTCCTTCACGACTGCCATAAATTCCCGCACATAGTTGGTTGGTATCAGATACCAGACCGACTTTGCTGCCAATCCTTCTACCTGTTCATACCCTGCCTTTCTCGCAATACCAACTGCACGCAATACATGGAAATCGGTTGTTACCACGACTACCTTGGATTCTTTCACATTCTCCCCTGCTTTGGTAAGAATTTCTTTGGAATAATCGAGGTTTTCCTTGGTCGAAGTTGACTGATCCTCCATGATAATCCTATCTACATCTATTCCATAAGAAAGCAACCCATTCCTCATCGCCTCTGCTTCTGATATTCCTTCGTCTGCACCCTGACCACCACTGACAATCGCCTTCGTATTCGGATGCATCCTCATATACTCAGCCGCCTTATTGATCCGATACTGTAGAATCAAAGAAGGTGTTGTGCCATTCACTTTAGCACCTAACACAATGAGATAATCTGCCTCTTCTTTGGGCTGCTTTGCACTATCCGCAATGATCATCCCTTCGATCACGACAAATATGAGACAGCCACACATAACAATTGCTTCGATCAGGGCAACAACCGGCTTTGGCATCCATTGAAATCCCCTCTTAGAAAAAGTCAGTACAAGTGAGACTCCAAGAAAGAACAGACCAAGTACCAGCCACACAAAGCTGAACCGGAAAGCCGGTCCAATCGTTGCCATCAATATACAAAAATACAGCAGACATACAATCGCAAGTACATAACCACTATACTGTATTATTCTCTTCTTCATGACGTAGCCTTATCCCTTAACCGTTTGACTACTTCCTCTTCCCGTCCGGTCTCTTCCTGATACGGAGAGGCAACTACGATCAGGGTAACTCCTAATTCTAATGCAGCTTCCATCTTCTCGATGAAACCACTTGAGATACCAGAATCTTTTGTCACCAGATAACGAATCTGATAATCCTTCAACATGGCTTGATTCATCTGTTTTGAGAATGGTCCGGTCATCCCGATCAAATGTCTTCCCCGAATTCCCAATTCCTCACATGCAGCCATAATATTGCTATTCGATATCACTCTTGAGTACAGACGATCCTTGTAATGCTCTAACTTCGTATATTCATAGATCTCCAGTGCACCTGTTGTCGTCAGTACATTCCCTTCTACTTCATTGAGATAATCCACCGCTGCTTTAATACTCTCTACAATAATGATACGGTCATTCCCTGTATCTTTCTGTAATTCGCCTTTGACTACCAGTTCGCCCCGGTTTGCCAACTCATAGATCGCCGTTAATTCTCCCTTGACTGCCAGTTCGCCCTTGACGGATAACTCGCCTTTCACCGATAACCCCGTACGCGGAATGGCTACTACGCCACTTGACTGTACGATCATCTCTTTCTTATCCTTGTTATTATTCTTCTCTGCCATTGTTCTAACCTCCTGCAATCAACTCTCTGTCTTATTTGTCAAAACCGGATGGTCAGCTTCTTCACCGCTGCCGCCATAGTAATACCATCCTGCTCCTGTTTCTTGATCACAAGCTTTCCATTATGACTTCCCCTCAATGCACAGCGTTCACTGGCATTATCAATATTAAAGATATCTCCTACACTATCACATCCGGTAAAATTACCCGTTATCTCCTGTAACGTCTCATCCGAATAAGTCTGATACTTAATATTCAAAGCTCTTGCCACTTCTACAATTCCCGGTTCTTCATCTAAAGGATAAATAGAACAGATCCGTCCAATCCTGGTTAACGGCACCTGATACTTCTGCAATGTTGCATAGATGAATTGCTCAATGTCACTCGCTTTCGTTCCCGGACTGCATACAAGACCGATAATAATATTCTTCGGTACCAAGTGTAATGTCTTTGCAAACGGATGGGATAACAGATCTGTCGATACAAATACACCTGCATCCTTTCCCTCACTGCCAAGACTTTCTGGCACCTTGCCTTCTATAAAATAATCACATTCAAATCCAACTGGCTTACCATATAAAATCTCATTGGATATCTCTTTGGCAAGTACACTCTCCACGATATTCAGATGATTCTTCTTCGCAAACGCCTCAATACTGAATACGCCACCTAGATGATTCCCATTCGTAATCACAGGATTGGCATTCAATTGATCGGCCAGACTATATGCCAATTCATTCGCTGTCACCATCTGCCCTGATAATAACGGAATCACATTCTTACCAATCTCGTCTAATACTACCACCGCCGGATCTACCGCTTTGCTCCGGATAAATGGGGTAATTGTCCGAATTGCTGTCTCGCATGAACCAATAAATATGATCGCATCTGTCTCATAGAAGATTCTTGCCACCGTAGACTCTAACTTCTGAATCGGTAACTTGCCTGCCATTACTGCAAATTTCTCTGACGCATACGAATAGACTGTATGTCCCTCTTCTTCCAAACATACTTCTATCTTATCACTTAAGATGCAGCCCTTGATAGAAAATGCCAATAGACTTATATTCATATCATCCCTCCAATCCTTACTTCACGTCCCATATCGATATGCATTATTATACACCATTTTCCATTTATATGAAAGATTTTTCCGGTAATCTTAACGAATAATACCATCTCCCCATCCTTGTAACCATTACCAAAATCAGCGTGTAAACTTTCCTAAAACAAAAAGGAGCAGCCCCAACTCAGAAATTCTATATCTTTCTGAGCAGGCATACTCCTATCTACTCTCATTCTTATTCTCTATACAGTCGATTATTTCTTCGTAATATAACCCTGTGCCTTCAAAAGTTCTGCACAAAGAACTGCTCCACCTGCTGCGCCACGAACCGTATTATGAGAAAGTCCAACAAACTTCCAATCATATACACTGTCCTCACGGATACGTCCAACAGAGATTCCCATTCCATGCTCAAAGTCAACGTCTAACGTAACCTGTGGGCGATTGTCCTCTTCCATATACTGAATAAACTGCTTTGGTGCACTTGGAAGATTCAGCTCCTGAGGAACTCCCTTGTACTCTACCAACTTCTGAATCAACTGCTCCTTAGTTGGCTGCTTCTTAAACTTCACAAATACCGCAGCGGTATGACCATTCAATACCGGAACACGGATACACTGACAAGTAATAACCGGGCTGGTTGCAGGAACGATCTCGCCCTTCTCCTCATCAATATGTCCCCAGATACGAAGTGGCTCTTTTTCCGACTTCTCTTCCTCTCCACCGATAAATGGGATAATATTGCCGACCATCTCTGGCCAATCCTTAAATGTCTTGCCGGCACCTGAAATTGCCTGATATGTGGTAGCTACTACTTCATATGGCTCAAACTCTTTCCATGCAGTTAATACAGGTGCATAACTCTGAATGGAACAGTTCGGCTTTACAGCTACAAATCCGCGGGTAGTTCCGAGACGCTTCTTCTGGAACTCAATTACTTTCATATGCTCTGGATTGATCTCTGGTACAACCATTGGTACATCTGGTGTCCATCTATGTGCAGAGTTATTCGATACAACCGGAGTCTCAGTCTTAGCGTACGCTTCCTCAATTGCCTTGATCTCATCCTTACTCATATCTACTGCACTAAATACAAAATCAACCGTAGAAGCAACTTCTTCTACTTCGTTTACGTTGTGTACAATTATCTTCTTTACTGCCTCTGGCATTGGAGTATCCATCTTCCATCTGTCCCCAACGGCTTCCTCATATGTCTTGCCGGCACTTCTAGGACTTGCTGCAATTGTAGTTACTTCGAACCATGGATGATTCTCCAATAATGCGATAAATCTCTGACCTACCATACCAGTACCACCAAGGATACCTACTTTCAACTTTTCACTCATATTTCATACTCCTCTTTATCCTTGACAAATGAATGTATCCTTTGTCATCGTTGTAATCTCCATAATCATACTCTAATCTATTCGATAACGCAAGAGCTTTATCTAAGGATTGTGCATTTTGTCCCGAATCCACACTTATTTGGTAGGAATCCTATGCAATATTTTCACACCACTCATCCTCTTACTGCAATCATAAATTCCACACCATCTTCCACATTTTCAACTCCGCAATATCCATCATGCGCTGATACAATCTCCTGCACGATAGACAATCCAACACCAAATCCCTTTCCACGGGTTCGCGCCTTATCCACCTTGCTAAAGGCATCCCAGATAGATTCCATCTCCGACTCATCAATATGGCTGCCGGAATTATATACCCGGAACTCATAATATTCCTCGTTACGTTTGCCCGCAACCCGAATCTGCATCTGATCCCCAGTTCCATGTGCTACTGCATTTCGCACCAGATTGTTCAAGGCTCTCTCCAACAAAAGGAAATCTGCACTTATAACATCCTCTGCATTATATTGCTCCGTATAAGTAATGTTTTTCCCCAATGTCTCATCCTGAAAACAATTACGGATATTCTTCATGAGATATTTCACTGCAAAGGATTCCTGATGCATCTCTTCCGTCTTTTGTTCAAACTTAGATAGTTCTAACATCTCTCTTACCAACACATCTACCCTGGTACTTTCATTGGATATGATCTCACAGTATTGCAATGCTTTTTCCGGATTCTTCTGCAACACAACCTTCAGGCGGTCTGCATATCCCATGATAACCGCAATAGGGGATTTGATCTCATGGGAAATATTGCGTACAAGACGTTTTCTCTTTTCGAGATCATTTTGCAGTTGAACCACATTGGCCTCTAAATGATCCGACATCTTATTAATTGCCATTCCCAGCTGCCCTAATTCATCCTCTGACTTTACCTCTACCCGGATATCAAATTCCAGATTTGATATATGTTCTGCTGCACACTGCATGTTACGGATCGGGATAACCATGCGTTTCGTAATTCTCCATACAAACAACCAGCCCACTAATATAATTACGACTCCCGCCAGGAGATCAAATACAATCGCCGAATACATGGCATTTTCCAGACTCCGATACGACCGTCCTAATATCACATAGCGATTCTTCGCAACTTTCTTAATCACCCTTACTAAAATTACGCCGGTCTGCTTTTCCGAATTCCTTGACATGGATACCACTTCTCCATTGTCCAATTGCTCTTTCGTACTGTCAAACAGGATAGAACTCATCTCACCAACTGCTTTTTGATGATATTCACTAATCTTTGTCGTACTGATTACATTCTTGTCCCCATCAATGATTGTAACGGCTGTATTCATATCTTCATCAATCTGTTCAATATAATCCGTAAATTCTTCATCCGTATAAGAATCTTCATGTTCCATTGTCTGTGCAATCTTCTCCATCTGCTTCGTACTAAGATACACCGAAAATGGAATCATAAAAAAATAAGTCAATATAATATTAATAATAACAAAAGATGCTATCACTGCCACACCAATCGCACAGATCTTCTTTCCCAATGACTTCTTCATGCTTCCACCTCAAAGGAATAACCAATTCCGCGAATCGTCTTAATATAATTACCTGCATCCCCTAAGTTTGCCCGTAACATCTTCACATGCGTATCAATCGTACGGATATCTCCTTCATAATCATATCCCCATATGCGGTCAAGGATCTTCTCTCTCGAAAGTACAATATTCTGATTATTGACAAGCAGTTCCAATAATTGAAATTCCTTGTTATTCAATGGGATCTCTTCTCCCTTGACATATACTTTATGTGCCACCGGATCAATCTCCAAAATTCCCAATTCTATGCTTTCTAAACTCTGTGCCTTCGTTAAACGCAACAGATTTTTCACCCGTTCCACCAGAATGTCATAGTGAAATGGTTTGCTGACAAAATCACTTGCTCCATGCCGTAGACAAGCCAATTCGCTTGACGAATCTCCAAGTGCGGTCAACATAAGAACCGGAATATCCGTCCGCTCCCGGATCTCCTCTAATACTTCCATACCATCCATCTTTGGCATCATAATATCTAATATTACAAGTGCAATATCCGGTGTATTCCAAAAGATATCTACTGCCTCCTGTCCATCCCGTGCCGTATACACCTGATATCCTTCCTCTTCCAGAACTTCCTTCACCAGATCCCGTAGCAGATCGTCGTCATCTGCCACTAAAAGATTCACCGCCATACATATATCCTCCAATCCTGTTTCTCTTACATATACGTATAAATGATATCGCATCTATGTGAAATATACAAGAAAAGGCAGTTACAAATGTAACTGCCTTACAATCATTCTATACTATGCTATGATTGCCATTTGATCCTGCTATCTCTACTAGATGACACGTACCTTAACGACACCCTCTACTGCCTCTAACTCAGCTTTACTTGCATCATCAATCGCAGCATCGACATCTAAGATCGTATATGCCCAATCACCCTTTGACTTGCTGACCATATTAGCAATATTAACTGACTTGCTAGAGAATACACCTGTAAATCTGGTGAGCATATCCGGGATATTCTTATGACAGATAGCTACTCTGGCTGCTGTCTCACAAACACCAGCATCACATGCCGGATAGTTTACGGAATTCTTAATGTTACCATTCTCCATGAAATCAGCAATCTGCTTTACAGCCATCACTGCACAGTTATCTTCTGACTCTTCTGTAGAAGCACCCAGATGTGGTAATGTGATCACATTATCTACACCTGCAATTGCTGGATTCGGGAAGTCTGTCACATACTTAGCCACTTTGCCAGAAGCAAGTGCTTCGATCATATCCGCATCATTTACCAGAGTATCTCTTGCAAAGTTAAGAACACGAACACCGTCCTTCATCATTGCAAATGCTTCTTTGTTAAGCATTCCCTTTGTGCTAGGAAGTGCCGGAACATGAATGGTAATATAATCACACTCCTTGTAAATGTCCTCTACATTGGTAATATGCTTAATATGGCGGGATAATGACCATGCTGCATCTACAGATACATATGGATCATAACCATATACTTCCATACCAAGACGGAATGCAATATTGGCAACCTTCGCACCGATCGCACCAAGTCCGATTACACCTAACTTCTTGCCCTGAATCTCATTACCTGCATAATGTTTCTTCTGCTTCTCAACCTTCTTCGCAATATCAGGATCTGCTGCATTCTCCTTTACCCAGTTATAACCGCCCATCAGATCACGGGAAGCGAGTAATAAACCGGCAACTACAATTTCCTTTACACCATTGGCATTCGCACCTGGTGTGTTAAATACAACAATACCCTTCTCTGCACACTTATCAAGTGGAATATTATTCACACCGGCACCTGCTCTTGCAATTGCTACAAGACTGTCCGGAAGATCTAAATCATGCATAGCTGCAGAACGTACCAATACGGCATCTGCATTGTCCATGCTGTCTACAATTTCATAATTATCTGAGAATAAATCCAAACCACATGCTGCAATTGGATTCAAACAATTAACTTTTGTCATGACTACTCCTCTTTCTTATTACTTTGCATTGTTTGCTTCAAACTCTTTCATGAACTCTACTAACTTCTCAACACCTTCGATCGGCATTGCGTTGTAGATAGATGCACGCATACCACCAACTGTTCTGTGTCCTTTCAGGTTCACAAATCCTGCTGCAGTTGCTTCCTTAACAAACTTTGCATCCATCTCTTCATCCCCTGTTACAAATGGTACATTCATCAAAGAACGGTCTTCTTTCACAACCGTACCCTTAAATAACTTAGAAGAATCTAAGAAATCATAAAGAATGGCTGCTTTCTTCTCATTGTGGATCTTCATTGCCTCTAATCCACCCATCTCTTTTACCCATTTGAACACTTTACCACAGATATAGATACCATATGCTGGTGGTGTGTTATATAAAGAATTTGCATCCGCCTGTGTCTTATATTTCAACATTGTAGGAGTGCCTGGTAATACATCATCTGTGATCAGATCTTCACGGATGATTGCAATAACAACACCTGCAGGTCCTACATTCTTCTGAACACCAAAGTAAATAAGACCATAATCTTCCACATTCACTGGCTGAGACAAAATATCAGATGACATATCTGCTACTAAGATCTTACCCTTTGTGTTAGGAAGCTTCTTATAAGTGGTTCCGTAAATTGTATTGTTATGGCAGATATATACATAATCTGCATCATCATCAATATCCAAATCGCTGCAATCTGGGATATAGGAAAAAGTCTTATCTGCAGAAGATGCAATTGCTTTTGCATTACCATATCTCTTCGCTTCCTCGAAAGCCTTCTTAGCCCACTGTCCTGTAATAATGTAATCTGCAACACCATTTTTCATCAAGTTCATCGGAATTGCTGCAAACTGCTGCGACGCACCACCTTGTAAGAACAAAACTTTGTAGTTATCTGGAATCTTCATTAAGTCTCTCAAATCCTGCTCTGCAGTCTGAATGATCTCTTCAAAAGCTTTGGATCGATGACTCATCTCCATAACACTCATTCCAGTTCCGTTGTAGTTTAACATCTCGTCTGCTGCTTGCTTTAACACAACCTCTGGCAATACAGATGGTCCTGCTGAAAAATTGTACACTCTTTCCATGTCATATCCTCCTATATGTTCCTTATACTACTTTCCTGTCCGTCCTTCCGAAATACCATTTCTTCTTGCAGACATTCAAGTCTTTTATAATATACTATACGTGCGATCCGAATATGTCAAATCGCACGTTCGTATTTCATTAGTTTACAGCCATATATGGCTTACGGTTCTATACTATTTCTCAAGATCTTCCTCTGAGAAACAGGTTGAGATTGGCTGACCTGCTGCTACCATAGGCCATACCTTATCATCCTCATCAATCTGTGCATCAATCACACATGGTCTTCCAGATGCTAATGCCTGCTTAAATGCATCCTCAAACTCAGAGATTGTTGTTGCCTTAAATGCCAAAGCACCCATACCTTCTGAGATCTTAACAAAATCAACCGCATCATCCAATACCGTATTCGAATATCTCTTGTCATAAAACAACGTCTGCCACTGACGAACCATTCCTAACACATGGTTATTAATAACAACCTGAATGATTGGAATATTATATCTTGCAGCGGTTGCAATCTCATTCATATTCATACGGAAACAACCATCTCCGGCAATATTAACAACTACCTTATCCGGTCTTCCGACCTTGGCTCCGATACATGCACCCAAGCCATATCCCATCGTACCAAGTCCACCGGAAGTCAATAACTGTCTTGGCTCCTTAAACTTATACATCTGTGCAGCCCACATCTGATGCTGTCCTACATCGGTTGTGATAATGGCATCTCCATTCGTCAACTCATAGATCTTAGAAATTGCAGTCGGACCTGTAAAAATGTCCGTCGGATATGTATTCGGATACTTCTCTTCCATTGAAAGAATCTCTTCTTTCCATTCTTTGTGATCCTGTTGGTCAATCACCGCATTCAGTTTTGTAAGGATCTCCTTTGCATCTCCAATAATACTTGCATCTACTACAATATTCTTATTAATTTCTGCTGCATCTACATCAATCTGTACGATCTTCGCATTGTTGGCAAACTTCTTCGCATTACCGATTACACGGTCAGAGAAACGTCCACCAATTACGATCAACAGATCTGCCTCTGTCACACCAAAGTTAGAGACCTTCGTTCCATGCATACCGATCATACCCGTGTAGTGTGGATCATTTCCATCAATTACGCCCTTACCCATCAAGGTATCGCAAACCGGTGCATCCATCTTCTCAACGAATTCACGAACCTCTTTGTAAGCTCCCGATGCTACAGCACCACCACCAACCATGATGTATGGTTTCTTAGACTTAGCAATCAGCTTGGCAACCGTCTCAATATCCGACTCCCAGATCGTATCCGTTACCGGTGCGATCTCCTCTGGTTTCTTATATTCATAATCTGCCAGATTCGAAGTCACATCCTTCGTAATATCCACCAATACCGGACCTGGCCTTCCCGTCTTGGCAATCTTAAATGCACGACGAATCGTATCTGCTAACTCATGTACATTCTTAACAATAAAGCTATGCTTTGTAATTGGCATAACAACACCGGCAATATCAATCTCCTGGAAAGAATCCTTTCCTAATAATGATACACCAACATTCGCTGTAATCGCAACCAACGGAATCGAATCCATATATGCCGTTGCAATTCCTGTTACTAAATTTGTTGCACCCGGACCAGAGGTTGCCATACATACACCAACCTTACCAGTTGCTCTTGCATATCCATCTGCTGCATGAGACGCTCCCTGTTCATGGGATGTCAGAACATGATGAATCTCTGGATGTTTATATAATGCATCATAGACATTCAGTATGGTACCTCCCGGATAACCAAATACAGTGTCTACTCCCTGTTCTTTCAAACATTCGATTACAATTTCTGAACCTGTTAACTGTTTCATACTTATATCTCCTCTTTCAGTCAGGTGCCATATCAGCACCTGACAATATATTACTATACAATTCGCTTTCTCTCGTCTTTACAATAATAAAACTTTTATAGTGGTTTTGTAAAGTCCATATTCAAAGTTTTGTCAAAATAAGGTATTTCTGCTTAATTATTTTAATTCCAAAACAGCTCCTCTGTTACCGGACGTAACCATTTTCGCATATCTTGCCAGATATCCGGTTGTAACCTTTGGCTCTCTTGGAGTCCAATTTGCTTTTCTCTTTTCGAGTTCTTCGTCCGAAACGCATAACTCGATCGAACATGCATCAATATCAATCTTAATGATATCGCCCTCTTCTACAAATGCGATTGGGCCGCCAACGGCTGCCTCTGGAGATACATGACCGATAGAAGCTCCACGGCTCGCTCCTGAGAAACGTCCATCTGTGATCAAAGCCACAGAAGAACCAAGTCCCATTCCTGCAATAGCAGAGGTTGGATTCAACATTTCTCTCATGCCCGGGCCACCCTTTGGACCTTCATAACGGATTACTACAACATCTCCCTCTACGATCTTACCGCCCTTGATCGCTGCAATCGCATCCTCTTCACAATCAAATACACGGGCCGGACCTTCGTGCTGAAGCATTTCTGGAACAACAGCAGAACGTTTTACAACGGAACCATCCGGAGCAAGATTACCCTTCAATACTGCAAGACCACCTGTTACGCTATATGGATTATCCAATGGACGAATTACCTCTGGATTCTTATTCACATGTCCCTCTACTGCTTCGCCAATCGTCTTACCAGTTACTGTCATACAATCCTCATTAATCAATCCCTTGCTCTTTAACTGGTTGATTACCGCATATACACCGCCTGCTTCATTCAGATCTTCCATATACGTAGGACCTGCCGGTGCTAAATGACAAAGGTTTGGAGTCTTTGCACTTACTTCGTTTGCCAAAGAAATGTCAAAGTCAAATCCAATCTCATGTGCAATTGCCGGAATATGTAACATAGAGTTCGTAGAACAGCCTAATGCCATATCAACCGTTAATGCATTCATGATTGCATCTTTGGTAATGATATCTCTTGGACGGATGTTCTTTCTATACATCTCCATAACTGCCATACCTGCATGCTTTGCAAGCTTGATACGCTCAGAATATACCGCAGGAATGGTTCCATTACCAGGAAGTCCCATACCAAGTGCTTCTGTTAAGCAATTCATGGAATTTGCAGTATACATACCTGAGCAGGAACCACAGGTTGGACATGCCTTACATTCAAATTCATTGACATCCTCTTCGCTCATTGTACCTGCTGCGTAAGAACCAACTGCCTCAAACATAGATGAAAGGGAAGTCTTATGTCCTTTCACATGTCCAGCAAGCATTGGGCCACCAGATACAAATACAGTTGGAACATTCACTCTGGCTGCTGCCATCAAAAGTCCCGGTACGTTCTTGTCACAGTTTGGAATCATAACCAATGCATCAAACTGATGGGCAATTGCCATACATTCCGTAGAATCTGCAATCAGATCTCTTGTTACTAACGAATATTTCATTCCGATATGTCCCATTGCAATACCGTCACAAACTGCAATTGCAGGGAACATAACCGGCATACCGCCAGCTTCTGCAACGCCAAGCTTAACAGCCTGTGCAATCTTATCTAAGTTCATATGGCCTGGTACGATCTCATTGTATGAACACACAATACCGACCAATGGTTTCTTCATCTCTTCTTCTGTCATTCCTAACGCATTGAACAGGGACCGGTGTGGTGCCTGCTGCATGCCAACTTTTACATTATCGCTCTTCATATTATCGCTCCTTTTATACATATTATGCGCTCGACAGTATATAGAAATATTCCGCACACACTCTCGTTCCATTGCAAACGCAGTGGTACTAAGTTCGGCAAGCCTCACTAAGTGCCAGCGTTCGCAAAGGGTGCTGCATATTAACTATATACTGTCTTAGCGCTTATACTCTGTTATAACAAATATTATGATATCAAATCCGCTCTGCGATCAAGTCGCCCATCTGTGTCGTGGAGACGAGTGTCGTTCCCTCTGACACGATATCGCAGGTACGGTATCCTTCCTCAAGTACCTTCTTAACGGCTGCCTCAATGGCATCGGCTTCCTTGTCTAAATCCAATGAGAAACGCAACAACATCGCTGCGGAAAGAATCGTTGCAATCGGATTTGCCTTATTCTGTCCTGCAATGTCCGGTGCAGATCCACCACTTGGCTCATACATACCAAACTTCGTCTCATTGAGTGAAGCAGAAGCTAACATACCGATAGAACCGGTTACCATGGATGCCTCATCTGATAAAATATCACCAAACATATTCTCTGTTAAGATAACGTCAAACTGTGCAGGATCTTTAACAAGCTGCATGGCAGCGTTATCTACTAACATATGCTCATAAGTTACTTCCGGATAGTCTTTTGCAACCTCTTCTACAATCTTTCTCCATAATCTGGAAGAATCTAATACATTTGCCTTATCAACAGAAGTCACTTTCTTGCGACGTTTCATTGCAATATCAAAACCTTTGATTGCGATTCTGCGGATCTCATTCTCGTTATAAGTCAAAGTATCAACAGCAGTCATCACACCGTCTACTTCTTTTGTCTCACGCTTTCCAAAGTAAAGCCCTCCGGTAAGCTCTCTCATGATCATCATATCAAAGCCCTTTTCTGAGATCTCTTCCTTTAATGGACATGCTCCGCGAAGCTCTGGATACAACAATGCCGGACGTAAGTTAGCAAACAGGTTAAGTTCCTTACGGATCTTAAGCAGTCCTGCTTCCGGTCTTAAATGTGGCGGTAACTGATACCATGGTGATGTACTGGTGTTACCACCAATTGAACCTAATAATACAGCATCTGCTTTCTTTGCCTTGGCAACTGTCTCGTCGGTAAGTGGCTCTCCATATGTATCAATGGAACATCCACCCATCAATAACTGATCATAGTTAAAGGTATGACCAAACTTCTCTCCGACTTTATCTAATACTTTCATCGCTTCTGTCACAACTTCCGGGCCAATTCCATCACCCTTAATGACTGCTAAATTGTAATTCATAACGAACCTCTTTTCTTTCTGGTTATCTTACCAATTCCATATACTGACATAACCGATCCTATATTGTTATATATACACTTCCTATACCTGCACCGGCTGTTCCTCACGGAATGGTTGTCATTTTACTTATTGTTAATATAATTGATCAAACCTTCTGCCTTGATGATCTCCTGCATAAATGGAGGGAATGCCTGACCCTTGTACTCAGTTCCCTTTGTCTTGTCATAGATCATACCGGAATCAAAGTCAATCTCTACCTCGTCACCTGCCTCAATCGCCTTGGCAGCTTCCGGACATTCAATGATTGGAAGTCCAATGTTAATGGCATTGCGGTAGAAAATTCTGGCAAACGTCTCTGCGATAACACAACTGATACCGCTCGCTTTAATTGCGATCGGTGCATGTTCTCTCGAAGAACCACATCCAAAATTCTTATTGGCAACCATAATGTCACCCTGTTTTACCCGGTTCACAAAATCCGGATCAATATCCTCCATACAGTTCTTTGCAAGTTCTGCCGGATCCGATGAGTTCAAATATCTTGCCGGAATGATAACATCTGTATCTACATTATCTCCGTATTTATGTACTGTACCATGTGCTTTCATACTTTCTATTTCCTCCTTTTATGACCCGTTTTTCACCTTGGACTATCGGATATTCCGGGTCGTTTACATTTATTCTAAGAATAGCTTTCCACTACATTTTTCTTGGATCAGAAATCATACCTGTAATTGCGGATGCTGCAGCTACCGCTGGGGATGCAAGATAGATCTCAGATTCCACATGTCCCATACGTCCTACGAAGTTACGATTGGTCGTTGCAACTGCTTTCTCACCTGCTGCAAGAATACCCATATGACCACCAAGACACGGACCACAGGTTGGTGTAGATACCACTGCTCCCGCCTCGATAAATGTCTTCAAGAGTCCTTCTTCCATTGCCTGCAGATAGATTGCCTGTGTAGCCGGAATTACGATCACACGAAGTCCTTTTGCACATTTCTTGCCCTCTAAGATCTTAGCAGCAACACGCAGATCTTCAATTCGTCCGTTCGTACAAGAACCGATAACTACCTGATCGATCTTAATCTCTGGTACTTCACTGATTGGCTTTGTATTCTCTGGTAAATGAGGAAATGCAACCGTTGGCTCTAATGTACTCAGATCAATGGTATAAGTCTCATCATATACAGCATCCTCATCTGCTTCATATACCGTATAATCCTTAACTGAATGCTCCTTCATGTAAGCAATGGTCTGGTCATCTACCGGGAAGATTCCGTTCTTGGCACCTGCTTCAATCGCCATGTTTGCCATAGAGAAACGATCATCCATAGAAAGATTGGCAATACCATCTCCTACAAACTCCATCGACTTGTATAATGCTCCATCGACACCGATCAAACCGATAATATGAAGGATCACATCCTTACCACTTACCCATTTGCCCGGCTTGCCAGTCAATACAAATTTAATAGCAGAAGGCACCTTGAACCAAGCCTTACCGGTTGCCATTCCGGCTGCCATATCAGTAGAACCAACACCGGTTGAAAATGCACCAAGTGCACCATATGTACAAGTATGGGAATCCGCACCGATACACGTCTCACCTGCTACGATCAAGCCTTTTTCCGGAAGCAATGCATGCTCAATACCCATCTCTCCGACATCAAAGAAATTCGTAATGTTGTGTGCACATGCGTACTCTCTTACACATTTACAATGCTCTGCACTCTTGATATCTTTGTTCGGTGTAAAATGATCCAACACCATAGCGATCTTATCTTTGTCAAAGACCTTATCTGCCTTGAACTTATCCATCTCATGAATAGCTACCGGTGTAGTTACATCATTTCCTAATACTAAATCCAAATCTGCCTCAATCAACTGTCCTGCTTCTACCGAAGGAAGTCCAGCGTGTGCGGCTAAGATTTTCTGTGTCATTGTCATTCCCATAACACGTTCTCCTTTGCTTAATAGATTTCACTTTAAGTATCTGCGAAACCATTTACTTCTTCGAATAAGTTGTACAAATATAACAATATCATCGCAGGCACGCTCTCGCTACTCATCGCTCGCAGCGGTACTAAGCTCGAAAAAACTCGCTAAGTACCGGCGGCTCTGAAGTACCTGCTTATGATAATTGTTATATTTGCACAACTTATAATCTACTGCAATAGGTTTCGCACATCTTAATAGTTTATTTTTATCAATATAACATATATTTGTATATAATAAAAATATATATATCGAATATTTATTATAACATAAGGTTATAGATATTGCTATGCGTAATATTATATGTTATATTAAATTTATATCATACAAGATACGGAGGCTGACATGGAACAGAACTTAAATCACTACAAGATATTTTTTGAAGTTGCAAAAACAGGAAATATCAGCAAAGCGGCTGAAATATTATATATCAGTCAGCCTGCTGTATCCAAATCGATCACGAAGTTAGAACAATCCCTCGGTCATACCCTTTTCATCCGCAGCAAACGTGGCGTGAAATTAACCGAAGAGGGAACCACTCTCTATACCTATCTGAAACAGGCATTTGAATCCATAGAAACAGCCGAGAAAGCATTGCAGCATGCTTCCGAGCTTGGCATGGGGCAGCTCCGCATTGGCGTGTCCACGTCTCTTTGTAAGCATATTCTGCTATCGTATTTGCAGGATTTTATTCGTGAGAATCCCCATGTGAAGATTACAATCGAGTGCAACCCAACCTTTGAGACAATCCAGTTATTAAAACAGGACAAGATCGATATTGGACTGATCTGCGATACACCTTTAGATAAAGGATATCATTTTACACCTCTCCGTTCCATTCAGGATACCTTTGTGACTACACAGACTTATCTTGACAACCTGCAGGTGCGTGAGGGTGAATTATCCGATCACACACACACTTCCCTCATAGAAGTTGACGATTCGTCCCCTACCCCGGATAACTCCGATGCAGATTCTGTAAACACTATAGAATCCGCGACACAGCCGGTTCCATCTGCTATTCCCATGACCGGACTTCTGTTCTTTGCGGATAATCGTAATGATACCTTTTCTGGAATCGAACTATCTCCTCAGGAAATTCTGGAAAAATGTAACTTAATGCTGTTAGATAAAGAAAATATATCCCGGATCTTCATTGATGAATACCTGAAGACTCACCAAATCCATCCGGGACAGATCTTAGAAATTAATAATATGGACTTATTGATCGATTTTGCCGCCATCGGGATGGGCGTTGCATGTGTGGTACGTGAGTTCGTAACCTCCTATCTTGACAGCGGACAGGTTATTGAACTTCCTATGGACTTTGACATTCCAAAGCGTATGATCGGGTTCGTCTATGCCGAACATAACTTAAGTACAACGGCAAAGAAATTCTTAGATTATTGTATAGCGTAACTTGTTTCCTATAACAACAAGTTGTCACTTTTTAATTGCATTATTAAAAAACGGATGAAGAGGAATTCTTATTCTCATAGCACGTCCAACTTCATCCGTGCAACAAATTCCATTTATCCACTGTGCAACGTGCTGTCGTCTTCTACAATATAATCAGCTTCTTCTCAGACTGCGACAGCTTCTGATATCCGTTCTCTTTCACAACCACCAGATCCTCAATCCGAACACCGAATTGTCCCGGCAGATAAATACCCGGTTCATCCGTAATAACCATATTCTCCTGTGTGATCACATCACACTTTGGAGAAAATCTCGGTTCTTCATGAATATCTAAGCCAACACCATGTCCTAATCCATGGCCAAAATATTCACCATATCCCTGCTCTCTGATATAATCTCTTGCAACTGCATCAATCCCGTTACATCTCTTTCCTGCTTCAATCTGCTCCATCGCACGAAGATTGGCATCCAATACAATCTGATAGACTTTCTTCATCTCATCTGTCGGTGTACCGATTGCAACTGTCCGTGTCATATCAGAACAATATCCTTCATATACACATCCAAAATCCATTGTCACAAAGTCACCACTTTGCAATACACGGTCTGTCACCTGTGCATGCGGCATGGAACCATTGGCTCCGCTTGCAACGATCGTATCAAAACTTAACTTTGATGCACCCTGTTTCTTCATGAAAAATTCCAATTCCAGAGCAATCTCCCGTTCACTCACACCCGGCTTCAAAACATCCAATATATGTGTAAATGCCGCATCTCCTATATATTCTGCCTGCTCTAACTTGGCAAGCTCCTCTGCATCCTTTACCATACGAGGCTTCTGAATCCATTTACTTCCTAAAGCAAAAGCACAGTTCCTACATACCTCTGTCAGCTTCATATACTGCGCCAGATTCATATCATCTTCCAATATAATCTGAATCTTCTTGTCTTCAACCAACAGCTCCTGAATCGTTGCTGCCATCCCCTTACTCTCCCATTTCACAAGCTGAAGACCTTCGCATTCTTTCTCCACCTGCTCGTAATATCGGGAATCGGTAATCACATATCCGTCCGGCCAGTCATTCGTAATTACACGGGAATCGTTGGAAATTCCGCACAGTTCAAATGCGTAAGTCGACATAATATCGCCATTTACCGGCATCAGGAACATTGCTTCCCCTCCCGTGAAGCCGGTATAATAGTATAGATTCGATGGATTGTTGATCAGCACCGCATCAATCGGCTCCTGCATTAATTCCTTAATCAATTGTGCTCTTCTTGTTGCAAATATACTCATACTATGCCTTCTTTCTCTATTCTATCCAACAATCGCTCCTATAATCTCCTCGATATCATTGGAATTCGTATCAATCACCTTATCACAAGCCGCCTCATACTTTGGTTTTCTCTCTTTCATCATATTACAGATCTTCTCATATGGATTATCAGTCTGCAATAACGGACGTTTCGTATCATCCTTCACCCGGTCGTAGATCTCCTTGCACGTAGCCGTCAGATAATTAACGGTTCCGATCTCTTTTAATAATCTCGCATTCTCTTTACGCAGCGGCATTCCTCCTCCGGTCGCAACAACTGTATTATGTAAACTGTCACGTAACTGTATCAGCGTATCGGTCTCAATCTGACGAAATGCTTCCTCTCCATCCTCTGCAAAGATCTGTGCAATCGTCTTACCTGCCTGCTGTTCAATATAATCATCCGTATCTAAGAAATCCATGCCACAATGTGCGGCTAATGCCTTGCCAAATGTGGTCTTGCCACTTCCCATAAACCCAATCAGCACATAATTATCCTTTGGATATACCTTACGTTTGAGATCCACATAGATATCCTCAACGATATCCTGCGGCACTGTGATATTATGCCACAATTCATATGCGATCACCCCTTGATACAAAAGCATTTTCAAGGCATTGTATGCCTTACCGCCCTGCTCCATCACCAGTTTCATGAACTTAGTCGTTGCCGGGTTGTAGATCAAGTCCACACCAATTCGAACCTTACTATAAAACACCTTATCTTCTAACACAACATCATCTACATGCGGTGACAACCCAATCGAAGTTGCCTGAAATACGATCAGATCATCTTCGGAAATCTTTGCATAATCCTGCATTGCCATAGGAATAACCTGTGTCATTGCCGGCCCATCCATCCGGCTCATTGTTTCTTTCTGTGACTGCCCCGTCTTATATCCCACATCAGTTATCTTACCACTCTGCTGCAACACATTCATCTGCTCCGCAATGGTCTCAGCCTTTGCCACCGTCCGGTTTAACAGATATACTTTCTCTGCTCTATCTAAGATACACATATAAACAACTGCCTTAGCCGCACCACCTGCTCCAAGGATCACGACCGTCTGTCCTGCAAGATCAATTCCATCTTCGTGAATCTGTCTGCGCAGTCCCATCATGTCTGTATTATACCCCTTATATCCATGCTTCTCCTCTATTCGGACTAACGTATTCACTGCACCAATGTGCTCTGCTGCTTCATCCATCTCCACCAGATAATCTTTTACTGCATTCTTGTGTGGAACTGTAACATTCATTCCAAGTACATTTAATGCATACGCACCTCGTACTGCATCTCCTACGCCTTCTTCCTCTACATGAAATGGCATATACACAGAAGAAATTCCCATCCGTTTGCTGATTCCATTATGAATCACCGGTGATAATGTGTGTTCCACCGGATTTCCCATTAAACCTATTAATCTTGTCTTTCCATCAATCTCCATACTATTATCCTCTATCGCTTATTGTATTCTCTATGCATGTTTCTACAGCCCGTTATACACAGACTTATGCTATGAACCACTTCATTATGGCATAATTATCGGCAACTGTATTTTCCTGTTCTATTGCTTATCATATTCTCCCTTTTTCAGATGATGCATTCTACGATAATTCCACTTAATGAACTTTTCTGGAATTCGTTTCAATATAATCTGAATCTCTTCTTTCGGATTGATCGGGTCAAGCAAAATACTGAATACTCCGGCACGTCTTGCACCCCACACATCCGTAAAGATCTGATCCCCTACAAACAAGGTGTTGCTCACATCTGTTCCAAGGATCTGCATTCCCTGCTCATATCCTTCGCGCTTTGGTTTCCATGCCTTATATACATATGAAACTTCCAGTGGATCTGCAAAGGTGCGTACCCTCTCTTCGTCATTATTCGATATCAGGCAAATGCCAAAACCAAGGTCTTTTAACTTTTTTACAAATACCCGTGCCGCCTCATCTACCGGCTCATCATGTGGTACTAATGTATTATCAATATCAAATAAAATTCCCCGGTAGCCTTGCTCGTAATACTGTTCTACCGGAATATCTTCTTTCTTATCGTAATATCGATTCGGATATAAATTCTTCATGTTGTCTCTTCTTCCTCTTCAATCCATTCCTTTAACTTCTGTCGGAGCAGTTTTTTATCTGGCAAATATAATTTATACTCCGACGCATAAATATTAGCATCTTCAGGTAACGTAATTTCAACTAAAGCATCATTCTTTTCCTTGCACAATAAAATGCCGATTGTTGGATTTTCGTCTTCCAACTTTTCATATCTGTCATAATAATTTACATACATTTGCATCTGTCCAATGTCTTGATGAGTAAGTTTATCCACTTTCAAATCAATTAGCACATAACATCGAAGTAATCGATTATAGAACACCAGGTCTACATAATAGTTATCTTCTTCAAATGTAAATCTTTTCTGTCTAGCTTCAAATAGATAACCTTTTCCTAATTCCAATAGAAATTTCTGTAATTTATTGATGAGTGCCGTCTCAAGATCTGTTTCAGAGTATCTTGATTTCTCTTCCATCCCAAGAAATTCTAAAACCGTTGGTTGTTTTATAATGTCTTCCGGTTTTTCTATAACATTTCCCTCAGTTGCAAGACGCATTATTCCTTCTTTATCTCTACTCAATGCTAATCTCTCATACAAGCTTGAATTATATTGCCTTTGTAATGTACGAACTCCCCATCCAGCTTTTGCCGTTTCAATTTCATAAAAATTTCGTTCATCTATATTTTCAATACCCATTAATTGCAAATAATGAGACCACGAAACTATGAAAGGTGGATTTTTTTCAAAAAGGCTAAACATTGTTTCACTTATTCGATCTTTATAAGTTAAATAAAATTTTCTTGCATTTTTTAGGGTATCTGCTGAAAATCCTTTGCCAAATTCCTTTTGAAGTTTTTCAGATAATTTATTAATGACTTTACTTCCATATTTTGCTCTTCTTTCTCCCATTTGCTGCGTTTCCACAATCCATCTACCCAATGCATAGTATGTCATAATCTGAATAATATTTACATGTTTCACAACCACAGCCCGAGCATAATGTATTAATTCTACGGAATCTACACACAATTTTTCTATTTCAGAATCATTTTCTATAATTGCAAAATTATTGTTTTCGCCCAATTGCTACTCTCCTCCTTTCAAATAAAGCTAGCCCATAATTCAAATCTTGAATGAGACCTTTAGAGACCCTCTCGAACCCCTTAGAGACCCTTAAGAAATCTTACACCGCTTAATCTACGCTCCCTCAATCAATACCTGTTTTCCTTCAAATGCAAAACCATAATGTCTGATACAATCTTTTGCAATTCCCATCTCCAATAAAATAGTATCATATTGTCTCTCTTCAATCTGTGCAAGTGCCACCCGCACGGTATCTTCAATTGTATCTTCTCTCTTCACATTTCTCACCTTGAACTCCATCACAATTCCCGGCATTTTATTATCTTGCTTTCGTGGCAGCTATAATGTACCCATAACAGTGGACACATGAATTAGTGTAGTACCCGTTTTACGGACACCCACACAAGATGTGCCCCTGTTCTTAATCACCGTTCCCATG